>JANYKL010000134.1 GCA_025361625.1 Acidobacteriaceae bacterium | reverse complement strand
GGATCTTCTTATCTTGGCGTCGACATCGACGACGTATCAGCGGAGCGACTCAGCGCGCTAAAGCTCAAGGAGGAACACGGTGTCGAGATCACTATGGTCGACCAGGATGCGCCCGCCGGGAAAGCAGGCCTCCACGACCATGACGTGATCATCAGTGTCAACGGCACAGCCGTCGAAAGCACAACCCAGATGCGCCGAATCATAAGAGAGACGCCGCCGGGGCGCGTCGTAAATCTCGGCATCAGTCGCGACGGGCAGCCCATGACAATCAAAGTGCAGCTGGCCGACAAGCATAAATCCATGGCGTGGGAGCCGAAAGAACACGCCGAGATGCCCAAAATGCCGGAGATGCCTCAGATGCCTGACTTCGACCTACCCGTCTCGGTCGTGATCGTGCATTCGTCGGCCCGCAGCGGATTGATGGTTGAAAACATCAGCCCGCAACTCGGCGATTTTTTTGGGGTCAAGGGAAACAGCGGAGTTTTAGTGCGCTCCGTCGAAAAAGGCAGCCGCGGCGAAAAGGCCGGATTCCGTGCGGGAGATGTCATCGTCAAAGTCAACAATCGACCGGTACGTGACACGTCAGACTTTACGCACGTGCTTCGCTCATCGACAAACAATTCCGCTTCCGTCACGGTGATTCGGGAAAAACGAGAGCAGAATCTCACTCTGACTCTCCCCGAGAAAAAAAATTCTGGAGCCTTGATCGAAGAGAGCTTCGATGACGAGGATTTTACCGCCGAAACTCAAAAAGCAATCAGCCACGTCGGCGCCGAGATCGCGAAAATGACACCTGCCATTGTGCAAAAAGTTGAGTCAGCGGTGGAACGACAAATGGAAGACGACCAATCCCGCTGTCGCGACCTTGAAAGAAGCCGCCACGAATCGCAGAAAAATATGCGCCTTGAAGAGCAGCAACTGCTAAACAGCATGCAGCGCGAGCAACGTGATTCGTCCGCAGCATGGGCCGACATCTAGACCCATTCGCGCAGGAAATGCACCGTGCGGTTAGTTACGAAGGTCACCCGGTCGTCCTGTAAAATTCCGCGATAACCCGTACAGTGGCCGTCTTCTCCGTTCGATACCACACGCTAGTTACCTGTCGAAGTCTCGGAAATATCGATAATCTGATGCCGCAATGGGTTTCCGCGCATTACTGTTTTCCAAGAGCGTTGAGACGAACGCCGCCTTGTCCACGGCGTGCGCCAGTGCTGACCTTTGTTCAAGATCTCTGCCGGATATCTTTAATGCCATCGAGCAAGTAAAGAAGCGCAAATACTCCTGCATCATTGTCGACTGGGCCGATCAGCCTGAAGCCAACTTTCTGTTAAAGCGCGCCAGAGAATCTGCTCCTAATCGCGAAACCGTTGCCATCGTTATCGTTGATCACGAACCTACGCCCGCCGAGATGCACGACAATCATCTCGACCTGTTAATTTATCGTCCAATCTCGCAGAAGGAGGCCTCTGAGGTTCTTGCGAAAGCGCGCGAGAAGATGCAGCCGTCGGACATGGACGAAAATGATGATGAGCTTGCCTTCGCCGACAGCAAATCGGGCGAGATTCAAAACTCTTCGACAGGTGGGCCCGAATTATCCGAACGAAACTCCTCGAGCGATGGCGAGCACTCATGGCAAGGCGAAGGGGATGCTCCGAGCGCAGACATCGCAGCCATGCATATCGAAGTGGCGCCCTCGCGGCGCTGGCCATTGGTCCTCGCCCTCGCAGTTTGTTTCGCATTCTTGATCGCCGCGGCGGTTTTTGCGCCGGGCGCACGCGATGCGTTCGACTGGCTCGCTCAAGCCGGGAAGGGTGCCTCTGCAGCGATTCGACACTCGGCAGCATCGGCATTCTATAAGCCAAAAGTTGCGGCCGTACCTGGCAACCCCGCAACGATCGACTATCAACCGGATCAGAAGGTCTTCGACTCTACCGCGAACGCTCCGGTTGGCCGACTTAATGTAGTCGCGACGGCGTCAACACTTTTGGACGCCCCCGCGCCTCTACCCAAAGCTTTTGACTTCCCCTCGCCCGAGCCAACTGTTGAGCGACCGGTGCCGCCCCCGGTTCGAGTTGCCCGAGCCCCAATTCCGGAGAGCATGCGCAGCTCGCCACCAATTGCCCAGCCAATTGTCGTAACGGTGAATCCAGCACAGATGATGCCAGTCACACACTCGCTGGTGCCCCCGGCGGTCCAGCAAGTGATGGAACCTGTGGCGCTCAGCGAAGATGCCGAGCGCGCGCTTTTGGTGCGGTCGGTGACTCCAACCTATCCGCCGGAGGGTGCGGCGCAAAAGCTCCACGGTCCTGTAGTTCTACAAGCCTTAATTGGGAGGGATGGCACGGTAGAAGACCTAAAAATTATTCGTGGATATTTTATTCTCGGCAAAGCCGCTTCTGCCGCGGTGAAACAGTGGCGTTTTCAGCCCTACACCGTGAACGGCCACGCCGTCTCAACCCAGACCACTATCACTGTAAATTTCACTTATCCGCCCAGGTAGTTTCTAGTCAGTCGTCGCACCCCAGCCATTCTTTAAGAAGCGCAGAGCTAGTTGTGATCATGATCATGTTCTGCGCTCTCGCTCACGGGAGGAGCAACTCCGCCACTCGTTTTCTTCCAATATTCCTGAGCGGCTGGCGGCAATTTTGATATGCGGGAGAGAAACGCGGTGACCTTCCAAAGGTCTTGATCGGGGAGCGCCTTATCCCACGCGGGCATACCAGTGTAGCGAACGCCGGTTCGAATGATGTAATACAGATGCCACTCAGCATCGTCTGGAGGATGCACGATCAGATTGGGCGGCGGGGGATACATCGATTTCTCCAGCGCCGCTGGCTGGCGATCGAGATCTCCATGGCAGACTCCGCAATTCATGGCGTAAATCTTCATGCCAGAAATTAAATTTTCGTCGGTTGGCGGTACGGGATTGGTGGTGTGCGGAGCGTGGCGATCCACGGAATTATCGAGCGCGCTCATCGCAATATGGCTTTCCATCTGCGGAGGAGTGACATTCGCTCGAGTGGGAAAAAATCCGAGCAGGGCAAGGCCCAAGCCACCGAATACCAGCACCAGAATCGTGATGACAACGCCCAGGATAAAATTGCGCATGGTCCGATCCTAGCAGGCTGTTCCAGTGCAGGCACGCCCTTTAATTCGCGTTCCAGGCATGCGGCGACCGAACACACCCCCTCAAAAAAGAGTTTCGATGAGAACGACGCAGGGGGATAGGCAGGGCGCGGCTCAGACTAAAGTATGTAAAGGCAAACGGTCGAAAGCTATCGAAAATTACGTAACCAGATTAATACGAATGCAACCGACGAGCTTCGCGTACCACGTCGGAAACCTTGGGCAAAAAATATTCTTCTTGCGGAGGCGAGAATGGAACCGGCGTATCGGGAGCGGTAATGCGCAGGATCGGGCCGTCAAGATCGTCGAATGCATCTTCGTTGATGATGGCCGCAATTTCACCTGCAAGGCCTCCTGTGCGGGAATGTTCGTGAAGAATAATGACCTTGTTCGTCTTCTTCACCGTGTCGACGATGGCTTCACGATCAAGCGGCGATACTGAACGCAGGTCGAGAATCTCAAGGTCGATTCCCTCTTTGCTCAGGATGTCGGCCGCTTCCAGTGCGACGTAAAGCATCGCGGCGTAAGTGATCACGCTGACATGGCGGCCCTCGCGCGCAACCTTCGCTTTCCCAATCGGCACCACATAATCTTCTTTCGGGACCTCGTCTTTAATTCGCCGATACAAATATTTGTGCTCGAAGAAAATGACGGGATTTGGATCGCGAATCGCAGACTTGATGAGTCCCTTGGCGTCGTAGGCTGTCGCCGGGCAAACTACTTTCAATCCAGGAGAGTGCACAAACCACATCTCCGGATTTTGCGAGTGAAACGGGCCGCCGTGCACATTGCCGCCACTCGGTCCGCGCAAGACCAGCGGTGCCGGCGCAGCCCAACGGTAGTGTGCCGAACCAACCATGTTGATGATCTGGTTGAAGGCGCACCCGATGAAATCCATAAATTGAAATTCAGCCACCGGGCGCAGTCCTGTCAGCGAAGCCCCAAAAGCCGCACCCACAATGGCTGATTCGGCGATCGGAGTATCAATCACGCGCTCAGCGCCGAAGCGGTCAATAAAGCCGTCGGTCACTTTAAAGGCGCCGCCGTAGATGCCGATATCCTCGCCAATACAAAAGACCGAGGGATCGCGTTCCATCTCTTCCCAGATTCCCTGGCGAATGGCTTCGAGATACGTGGTTTGCGGCATGAACAGAAAGTGTAACAAACTGCGCGCGAGATTCGCTCAGGCCGAAAGGAACTTGAACTTGCAATTAAGTCAGGAGCATTCCTTTCGTCGACCAAAGTATCTTTTCCCGCGTGCATGCCATCTGACACAGTAGCGCAGCAATCCAAATCTGTCGGGCGGTATAATCCGCTTTACGGGTCTTTTTTGGGGGGGTTCCCAGCATGAGTTTTCCCCGGACACTCGGCGAATTGCGCCGAAGTCCTTTCTCTGAACAGCGCCTTGCCCAGCGCCGTGTAAAAGATGAGTTGCGCGAAAATTTGATGGCACGCTTGCGCGAGGGCGGCCAAATCTTCCCCGGCATTGTGGGATACGACGATACGGTCGTGCCGCAGATCGTTAACGCGATTCTCTCGCGCCATAATTTTATTCTTCTCGGATTGCGCGGACAGGCGAAAAGCCGTATCCTGCGTGCCCTTACGACCCTGCTTGATCCGCAAATGCCGTACCTTGCAGGATGCGAAATTCACGATAACCCATACGCTCCCATTTGCCGGCGCTGCCGCGAAATGGTTGCGAAGGATGCAGATTCCACTGCGATCGAGTGGCTTGAGCCCAACGCTCGCTACGTCGAAAAGCTTGCGACTCCCGACGTGACGATCGCAGATCTGATCGGCGATATCGATCCCATCAAAGCCGCTCGCGGAGGACATGAACTCTCGAGTGAATTTACCGTGCTCTACGGTCTGCTTCCTCGCGCCAATCGGGGAATTTTCGCAATCAACGAGTTACCGGACCTCGCGGGCAAGATTCAGGTGGGATTATTCAACATCATGCAGGAGGGCGACGTACAGATTAAGGGATATCCCATTCGCTTGCCGCTCGATGTGGCCATCGTTTTCAGCGCGAACCCGGAAGATTATACAGCCCGCGGAAAAATCATCACTCCCCTGAAGGACCGCATCGGGTCAGAGATTCGAACTCACTATCCGGCGACGGTCGAGGAAGGGATTGAAATCACGGCGCAAGAAGCGTGGATCAATCGCGCCCCCAGGACGGCGAATGGTAACGGGGATGGCACACAACTGCGCGTTCCAAAATACATAAATGAAATTATTGAGCGTATTGCGTTCGCGGCCCGCGATGATAAAAAAATCGATAAACGCTCAGGCGTGAGCCAGCGCCTCCCGATTTCAGCGATTGAGAACGTCGTGTCAAACGCCGAACGTCGCGCCATCAGTCACGAAGAAAAGCTGGTCGTGCCTCGGGTCAGCGACATTTATGCAGCTCTTCCGGCGATCACCGGCAAACTCGAACTCGAGTATGAGGGAGAGATGAAAGGCGCTGATCACGTGAGCAGAGAACTAATTCGCACGGCAGTCGCGAAGTCATTCGACACGTATTTGCATGGTGTCAACATGAATCAAATCGTGCAGTGGTTCGACCTTGGCGGCGAAATCCAATTGGGTGACAATGCAGGTGCGGGTGAGGTGCTGCAAGGCTTAACCCAGATTCAAGGGCTAATGGACAAGCTCGTGAAGCTGAATGTTGGGCCGAAAGAACCCCCCGAAATCCAGGTTTCCGCGGCGGAGTTTATTCTGGAAGGGTTACATGCTCATAAGAAGATCGGCCGCAGCGAAGAGCGAGTTTTTTCCGCCGGTGAAAAACCCGTGAAAAAACAAGAGCGTGTTTATGAAGCTGAAGAGCCCGGCTTCGGACGAAAGCGGGGATTTAATTAAACAGCTCCGAACTTTTAATCACTACGGCGTTCTTCGCGAAGAAAAAGTGTTTAGAGTTCTGTTTTGCAAGTACCAGTTCAAGACGCTAGCTAAACGCTAGAAGCTCTGCCTATGAAACGCATTCGCTATTCTAAGTACGTTCCGGACGCCGCTGGCGACATGAGCATGGAAGAGCTGCTCGGCGCGCTCTCTGACTACTTGCTGCAGAGCGGATTCAACGACAATTCCTGGTACGAAATGCCGGAGGGCGAGCACACGCTCGACGAGTTGAAGCGGGCGCTTGAACAAACATTGCTCGACGGCGAATTGTTTGATGAAGAGATGCGCAATCGCCTGCAGCAGATGCAGATGGACGGCGACCTTGACGAACTGATCGAAAAGCTGATTGAGCGCATGCAGCAGGAAGATTACATTTCTGTCGATCAGCCGCACGACCCTTCGAAACGTTCAAGTCTAGGCGGCCAAATTGGAGAGCCGCAGCAGCAGGCCAAATTTGAAATCACCGACAAGAGCCTGGATTTTTTAGGATTCAAGGCTCTACGCGATCTGCTAGGTTCGCTCGGCAAATCGAGTTTTGGACGCCACGATACGCGTGACATGGCCACGGGCATCGAGGCGAGCGGAGCTTCGAGGCCCTACGAATTTGGCGACACGTTGAACCTCGACAGCACCGCCACACTTTCTTCCGCTATTCAGCGCGAGGGGCTTGGCCTTCCGCTCAATCTCGAATATCGCGACTTGCAGGTGCATCAATGTGAGTATCAATCCTCGTGCGCGACCGTTCTCATGCTCGATTGCTCGCACTCGATGATTCTGTATGGCGAAGACCGATTTACCCCGGCAAAGAAGGTTGCCATGGCGCTCTCGCACTTGATCCGCACGCAGTATCCCGGAGATTCACTCTCTCTAGTCCTTTTTCATGACTCCGCCGAGGAAGTTCCGCTTTCGCAGCTGGCGCGTGTGAAAGTTGGTCCTTATTACACCAATACGCGCGAAGGCCTGCGTATGGCGCAGCGCATTCTGCAACGCCAGCGCAAGGACATGAAGCAAATCGTCATGATCACCGACGGCAAGCCCTCCGCGTTAACGCTCGAAGACGGGCGCATCTACAAAAACGCCTTCGGTCTCGACCCCCTAGTCGTCAGCCAGACGCTTGAAGAAGTTTCGAAGTGCAAACGCGCGGGCGTTCTGATCAACACATTCATGCTGGCATCAGATTATGGACTGGTTCAGTTCGTTCAAAAAGTCAGCCAGATGTGTCGCGGCAAAGCCTATTTCACGACCCCCTACACGCTCGGGCAATATCTCTTGATGGATTACATGTCGCGAAAGACGAAGACAATTCACTAAGCTCGCGAGTAACTTGGCCCATCGAGAAAGAAGATTCATCGCGCTCGCGAAGGCGAAGTATGCGGTGTAATATCACTCAAGAATCTCAATATTCCATTTTTGGATACGCTATGAAACGAATCAAGGGTTTGCTGTTGCTGGTACTGAGCTTCGCCGTTTCGACATCTCTCCAGGCGCAACGCATGAGCCCTGAAGAAAATGCGCGCCAATCGGCAAAGGCGGTGAAAACTCAGCAGAAGATGCTGCAGAAAAAGAACAGGAAGCAAGCAAGAGCCACGCGAAAGTTTGAGAAGGCGCAAAAAAGACAAACCAGGAAAGCCAACCGCGATTTGGCCAAACGTCGGCAGCAGAGCTCACCTCTGTAATTCAAGCGGTCGGCAGGCAGCCCGTCACGCCCACATAGAAATACAAATTCTACCTTCCCGTTGCCAACCTCGTTGCCAGCCGCTGAGGCAAATTTGCAGCTAGGATCTTTTCCTGCGCGACCCTCAAGTTATATGGGACACGATAATAAGTAACGATCCATGATTCGCTGTCGAACATGGCGAAGGCAGCGCGCCAATCTCCGTCGCGCGGCTGCCCTACTGAGCCGGGGTTGATCAGGTAGCGGCGATCTTTTCTCAACGGCCACGAGGAGGACTCGGGCTGGCCCACGGTTCGGTATCCTGGTCGGTAAGCCTCGCTGATCTCGCCCGAGAGGACGAAGCCCCCCTGCAAATGGGTGTGGCCAAAAAAAGTGATGGGTATGGGATTCGTGATCAGAGGCTCAATCGCGTCGCGAACGCTCACCATGTACTCATCCTCATCAAGCGAAGATCCATGCACAAACTGAACGTCCGGCAATTCATCGAGATGAATCGGCCCTCGGGGCAGCGCCCGCAACCATGCCAGATGTTTAGAAGTGAGTTGATCACGAGTCCAGAGTGTTGCCAACCCGGCTGTAGGGTTGAAGTCTTCCAGATCCATCAGTCCGCAGACTGCCTTATCGTGATTGCCGCGCACGAACACCGTGCCCAATTCTTGGACCCGCGCGACGACTTCATTGGGGTTGCCGCCGTAGCCGACGCTATCGCCGAGATTGACCACGAGGTCGTATGTGGGCGCCGCCGCCAGACAGGCATCGAGCGCCTCGAGATTGCTGTGAATGTCGCTGAGTAGAAGAATCCGCACGTTGCAGCGAGGATTATAGCTTTTCTCCCCAGAAAACGAAGTGTGCTAGGGGGAGCTCGACCGCTAGTGTTTGTGCTAGTAGCTTCGAGCTTTCGCTCTGGCAAAAAGGCGAAAGCGAGACAAGAACTTAAAATTGCGAACGAGATAATCGACCGAAAACTTGCAGGGCCCCGCTAACAAAAGGGAATACAGATTTTTCGCTTCGGTGATATTACGCCATCTCCGCATTCTCGACGTGATCGCGAATAATAGCTGACCGCAGAAGCATTTACTTAAAGAGCCCTACATATTGTCCGCGGAGCACTGCCCGGGAGGTTGATTTGGCACCGGCGGAGCTGGCGGTTTCGCCCAGGGCACAGAGGTTAAGTCGAAGAAGTCGAGCAGGTTCGGCTGCGCGGCATCACGATTCGTTAAGTGTGCGCTCGAATTGATGAACCGGCTTTCAACAAATTTCAGAATTGCGGTGTGATCCATTGGAATGTGCGAGACATAGTGTTTTCGGGTAAAGGGAGAGATCACCAGGTTTGGCACCCGAAATCCCAATTGAGCGGCGAAACCCTGCTGCGCCGGAGCGTCGGTAGACACTGCTCCCGGATCGACCGGACGAAGGTCGCAATTGACCGTAAACACTCCGCCTGGTGGCAGGCAAGGATTGAAGCCATCCGGGTTGACTGCGATAGAACTGATGTCAGGAACCGCTCCGATAGAACTGCTGGTGAAGTCGTTGGAGTGGCCCGGAACCGGGGGCACGTGGTCGTACGGACCACCCGCTTCGTCATAGCTCAAAAAGAACACTGAACTCGGCCACGAGGTGCTATTCATCATGGCATTGATGAGATTCGCAACTTCCTGCTGGCCGTTCAGCACTGACTGATTCGACCCTGGGTGCTCATCGTTATTTCCGTAACCAGCCTCGATGAACGAATAGCTCGGCAGCGCGTTGTTGGCAACGTCAGTCAGGTATTGGGCGATAGGCGCGATGTGCGCCGGATCAACGCAAAACGCATTCGTCGTATCCCCCACGGCTTGCTGTGAGCCGACGGTAGGAGCGGTGCACGCAGCTTGCTGCGGGTTTTCATACAAATATTTGCTGGCGTAGGTAAAGTCCGAAAAGCTGGTTACCGGGAAATCGTTCGATTGGGCTCCCAAACCGCAGTCGCCACTTCTGCTGCTACAACCGCCCGCAGTCAGGGAGTAGTAGATCTTCCATGAGACATTGTTCTGATCGAGTTCTTGAAAAATTGTGTTGATATTTAATGGTGTCGTAACGCCATCGTCCGCGAAGGGATCATGGGTGAGGCCCTGCGTCGTTCCCCCAGTCACTGTTGCAATTCGGTTCGGCGTGCTCTTACTCGATACGGGTGAGAACCAACGATCGGAAACAGCGAACTGCGACGCCATGTAGTAGTAGTAATTCAGAATTCCCTGATCGTAGTACCCCATAGCGCGCTGACCAACCAGGTCGGTAAACGCGCCGTCGCCGGCTCCCGATTTTGCAAAGCCTTCGGCGGTATGGACGAAGCCGTCCATAGGTGTCGAGCGGTTGACGCTAAAATCGAAGCGGTTTACGTCTCCATAACTTTCGAGCCAAGCGGAGCTCATGTCGTCGACGCAGGTGCTCTTCAACTTGAAGAGAGGGAAGGCTTGGCCTTCGTCATCACTATTGAAAATCGTCGTCAGCTTGTCGTCGATACCGTCGACGAGGTAGGTTTTGCCATCATCCCCAACGTTGTAGGAGTTCGACTGGCGGTAGGGATTGAGCATGCCGAAGTAGGAGTCAAAGCTGCGATTTTCCTGCAACATGAAGACTACGTGTTGAATCTGCTGCACATCGCCGGTACCGGTGCCGGTTCCCGCCCCTGCCACCAGACCGCGGCAAGCGGCGAACAAGCAGACAGGCAAAATGACCGCGCATGCCGCCAGACCCTTACGAACTCTTTTATCTACGCTGGGCACTTTATCGATGCTGGGCACTTAGGAGCCTCGGGGGTGGAATCAAAAGGTAATGATAATGTTTCGATGAACTTGTGAGCCGGCAAGTTGGATGCATTGCAGCTAAATGCAACAAAAACAATCCCCTGCGACTTCACTGCACTTCAAGCAATCCGGGTCGAGGCAACCAGTTCAAGACCGCGAGTTCAAGACAACGAGTACGGGATTGTAGCGTCGACTGCCGGGCGGCTCTCTACTAGACGTTCGCCCATCGCGCTGACAACGAGACATGCGGCATGCCCGGATAAGAACCTGGACTTCGCGCCTACCCGCTACTGACCAGAAGTGGCGCCGTCAGCATGCTTGCCGATGTCGCTTGCTGGAACTGCCGCTATTTCCTTATTCGCGGCATTGGCGAGAACGCTTATATTGCCATTATTACTGTTATTGGTAATAACAATGCGATTGTCGACGGCTGAATGGTCCAACGGCGGGAAGGTACCCGTCGCTCCGGGGTTTTGTTCCGTGACGCCGTCAGTTGGCTGCTTGCGTTTGGTCAGGTCTGAGGCCGGGCGGCGAATCGCGGAGCGTTGCACGGGACCTAGCGTATTGCGCGTCATCATCCTCAAAAGCCGCGCTCGCGAGGGCACCCATCTGGGTATCCGGCGAAAACGCGTCACATGGCGCAGAGCTACCGATCGCTGCTCGAGTTCAAAGTGGCGCAGATACTTCTGCACGATAGTTGGCATGGTCATCCGCAGCGCAGACGCGAAGTTTTGATTGGCCATCGATTCCTGTTTCGCGGGGTCGGTCAAAAAACGAACCAAACAATCGGCTAAATCGCGGGCTTGTCCGGGCTTGTAAAAGTCTATGGCTAGATCTTCGCCCTCCGCCATCTGGCGGAAGTCAGCAAGGTCGGCGCACACGATGGGTACTCCATAGGCGCAGGCCAAGTGTGCAACTCCGCTGCATCCCGTTGACGACGAATAGGGCATGACAGCGACCGACGAACTCTGAAAAAGGTTTGGTAACTTGTCTTCGTCCAGATATCCAGTGAATTGCATGCGCGAATCGTGCGCCCACTTCTTCTTCACGGATTCAACGTATCCTGCGGCTTGCGGGTGATTTCCTCCGGCAATGACGAGCCTTGCATTCGGAACTCGTTCGGCCAATTCCTGAAAAGCATCGATCATCAACTCAAGGCGCTTGTAAGTTCCCCACTTGCCGAAAGCCAGGATGCGGTGTTCGGGGTTCCCTCGCAGCGAAAAATCGGGTGGTTCTGGGCGTGTAGTAAGGATGCCATGTGAACGAACATGCACATTGTCGCGACCATACTTCTCATGCAAAATTTTGCGGTAGCCAGGCATGAGTACCGATACGGAGTTCGAAAGCAATAACAGACGAGTCGCAAATGCCCCAGCCACTTTGTAAGTACGCGCGTGCTTCACCCCAGCGTCCTCCAAATTGACCGTGTCCATCAGGTGGTGCAGCGTGACGTGGGTGTAGCAACCCGTGAGACGCGCCAGAAGCGGCGTCAACAACCCGGCAAATGCCACTGCGGGCTTGCGTCCGAAGGTGCTGAAAAGCAAATTGAACCAGACAACATCCGGCTTCAGCTTTCGAATCGTTCGCATGAGGCGCAAGACGCTCATGGGATCGTCAAATGACCAGCAACGCTGCACGGAATAGCCGTCGAGTTCAGGCTGTTCTTCCGGCATTTCATCCGCAAGAACGGTAAGGCTAAGGAACGGATCACGACGCAGTTGTTCGGCAATGTGCAATCCATATTCGCTGAGCCCTCCCTGACTGGGTGGGAATGTCGTCACTAGGCAGATCTTCATGCGGCCTCTGGGTCTGTACCGATTCGATGTTTAAGTGGGTGGATACGTTGCTAGCCGTAGCACGATAGTGGGGACCATGCACTACTCATTGCGAAATTCATCTAAGAAACGCTTTGCACCTCGCCGCCTACGTGGGGGGTTCCGCGTGAGGGCAAAGCTTGCGTCATCGTGCGCTGAACGTTCGCATGCATTGCTTCTACAGTTCCTGGTTCGATCACGCTGATGTTTCGAGCGATCCTGCTCATTTCGAGATAAGCCTGTCGATTGCGATAGAGAAAGTCGAGGGGATACTCCGGCTTGCGCGCGATGGCGGCCACGGGATCTGCATCGATAACGAATGCCACGTCGGGCTTCGGCACAAAACTTAGTACCATGCGAACGAACGCACGCACGAAGCTAGATTGAAGCGGAAGATTCGCCAGCTCGTCGTAGATGTAACGATCGAATATTAGGACGTCGTACTGAGATTTCTTGAGGCGAAAAACTTTCCAGGCAAGACTCAACGCATCAGCGAGGTAGAAGAAAAAACGGCTTGCGGTCACAGGCAGCGAAGTGACGTTTTTGTCGCGGCGGACAAGCGGCTTGTCGGGACTTCCAACACCTTGATCGCCTTTGAACGCGCGATGGCTCATGGATTCGCGCAGGCGGCAGAAAACGACGACATCGTCCCAGAAGGTAACGACCTGATGGCTCAATCCCGATTCAGTAAGCCAGGTTCGCAACTGGGAGATCTGGGTACTCTTGCCGGCCCCGTCGATCCCCGAAAAACTCACTAGTGTCACGGTTCTCCTCCCCGCTTCTGCCTCCCTTGTTTTTGAGCACGCGCCTCGCCATTGCGACCGTAAACTATCTAGCTCCTGGCGGCTTGCTGGAGGTTCCGAGCGACAGAGCGGCAACGGTGCCAATCGCCACGCCAGCGCCTATCAGCGCTCCTACCTTGATCACAAACGATCGCGTTCGACGTTGCTTCCCGGGCGCTATGGCAGTCCCTGCGGGCTGCGAGGCCGCGACACCGGTTGCGGGAACCGACTCGGCTGCAGCGGTGCCTACAGGCTTCTGGCCGGGCTGGGTAGTGGGTTGCTGTTGTGGGTTGGGAGCTGGCTGTTGGGAGTTCGGGGTTTGATTAGTCGATTGTGCCGCAGGGTCGGCGCTGTTTGGGATGTCCTGGAGCTCTGCCGCGCAGGTAGAAACAAACATGGAGACGCTGCAACAACACACCCCTACAAACGACACCAGCCCTTTAGGGGCCGGTTTGAACTTTCCCATCTTTGCCATTGCCACCTCCGAGGTAAATTACTAGTTAGCGGTCTTGAGTCCTGCTAGACCGTAACCTGTAGCGTACCAAGGCTGGCTTTGTGGCGTCGACACTGGTGTAAAATTTTGGAAACTTCGGGTTGCTTCTTCAGGTGTGTCAAACACCTCGAATAAGCGATCCACACGCATGAGTTCCAGGATGATGGCCGAGGCCGGAGAGACGGCCGCTAACTTGAGGTCACCATCGCGCTTCATGGCCAGTTCAAGGCACTGCAATAACATCTCAACGCCAGCGCTGTCGATGTCCTGGATCTTGGAACAGTCGAGAACGATACAAGGGCGGGCCTCGTCGAGCAGGGGTTGCAGTTCGCGCATGAAGGTTTTCACCTGACCCTGTTTGAGTTGCTCCGGAAGTTCCATGATAATGACGGGACCCTTGCTGGACATTCGACCTGCTCCTGGGAGAATATTGGCATCCTGCCAAAGCGACTTAGCAGATTGCTCTTTTGTCGAAAACTTTTTTTTAATACGAAAGTTCACCTTAGGTTGGTTGCTTGGTTTGGTGTCATTGGTTGCATGTCCTGAGCCGCGACGCATCAGAGTGGCATCAGAAATTTCGATCGCTACGTTTCGGTTTAAGCTGAAAATCTTGTTTCCGCAGACGAGTGCGCGGCAAACGTCAAGCCAGATGCCGACATTCGTGTTCTCGAGAATCGAACTGTTCTCGACAACCGTACCGCAATCAATACAACAATCTTTCTCGATCGTGCTGTATCGAGTGATTACCGCGTCCGCCTTCACTTCTGAACCACGACCGATGAATACCGGGGCAACGATGCGCGCCTTGCGATTCACGTGAGCTCTTTCGTCCATCCAAACTCCTGGCCGAATCTGGCGGCCGGAAGGCCGACTCTCGCAGCGACCACGCAAAGTGTCTTCCGCAAATTGGCGAAGATCGCGAGGATGATTCAGGCGAATCACATAGTCGCGAATGAAATACGTCGCACGAGGCGCTTGAGAAGGCACCATCAAAGTTTCCAGCTGCGCTTCGTCAGCCTTCGAACAGTCAACCACCCACAAAGCTAACGGACCCTGCCGGTCGAAGGCGCGCGTGGCGACCTGCTTCGCCTCCAGGTGGAAATAGAAGAAATCAAGCAAATCTGTTTCAACGTAAGCATTCGCCGAGACAACGAAGGCATGACCCACTTGGTCGGCGCTGAACTCCTTTAATTTCTCGGCCAGGACTGGCGCAATCTCTTTTGCTTTCTGAACGTGGACCCGGACTTTGCCAAATTCGGAGCGAAACAGAGGCATTTGCGTTTTGCCATCAACCACGACGCAGATGTCCTCTACGCCTATTGCCATCAGCCGTTCAACCGTCCTCTCAACCATCGAGCGCCCGGCGACTTCGAGACAAGCTAGCGACTGGCTGCCTAAAAAGTCCGGCCCCGTTTGAGTTAACATAGGACCGATTAACTTAGGACGCTTCGGATCGGACGGTCCTTTTTCTTCGCCGACTACTGCTTCGCCGACTACAATGACTGCTCCCAGCTTCACATTGCCCCCAGACCTTTGATGCGTTCTAGCTCGTTAATTGCTACCACGACTAAATAAGTTCGCCTGCAGCCTCGGTTTCATCCGGCCTACAACCCTCGCTTCTGTCAACGATCGTTCCAAGCTTCTGCGGGAAAAGCACGTCGCGCATCTTCATCTTTGCTTTATGCAGCTGCGATTTCGAGTTGCCGACCGAACATTGGAGTAACTCCGCAATCTCGTGATGCTGGTAGCCCTTCACTTCATGCAGGTCGAAAATTTGACGGCACCCAGCTGGAAGCTCCTCGATTGCGCGGTTCAAAGCGATGCGATCGACCGCGCCACTCAAATTCGGATCAACTCTCCCGATATCACGAGTCAGAGATGGAGAATCGGACATCGGCTCGTCAAGCGAAACCATCGGCGGAGCCTTGCGGCGTCGCATTTTCATCAAGACGGTGTTAACGGCAATTCGGTATAGCCACGTGGAAAATGCGGAGTCGCCACGAAAAGAATTCACGCTCCGAAATACTTGCAAGAAGGCTTCTTGCGTCAGATCTTCCGCATCGGAAACGTCCTTTGTCATCTGCAGGCAGACCGAATACACGCGCTTCTTGTGCATCTGGAAAAGGGCTGCGAAAGCTTGCTCATCGCCGAGTTGCGCGCGCTGAATCAGACTTTTTTCGGAATTGTCTTGCTCTCGAACCGTGATTGCGCCGATCGCCGGTATTTCAGATACAGCTGTAGCAACTGCTAATGTGGCCACTTGAGAATCTCCTTGTCAGTTACCGGTTCGCCCCTTGAGAACCGATCACTTTCGCCGACTACTGCTCCCCCGAGCACTCGGCTTGCCATGATCAGATTATTCGAGGCGTGCTGTACCTAATATCAGGATGCTGCTGTACGTCATTCTCAAAGTTGCTGTATCGGAAAGGCTTGAGATTATTTGTTTCACATGGAAACTTTTTGTGGCAGGTGGTGTTGCCGCTAAGCTATCAAGAAAGAACGGGTTACTGAGGTAACTCAATAACCTTTTGCGAGAAATAACTTCTCCCCGATCGGAAAACTTCTTCCACTATTTTTTAAAAAAACTGACGAATTCAGGTAGGTCCGAGGGCTTTTGATTTGCGCTTTTCGGTGATTTTGTTTAGTTGAGGTGGAATCCTACTTCAACGCTGATCTGTACATTGACCGGTTTTCCATCCTTCACCGCTGGCTGAAAGCGCCATTGCTGCACCGCTTCGACGGCTTTCGCGTCTAGTCCGAACCCGAGTCCACGCACTACCTTGATGTTCCGCGGCTTGCCATCCTCATCGACGATCATCCACAGAATGCATTTGCCTTGAGTCTTAGCGAGGCGTGCTTCTTCGGTGTATTCAGGGTCTGGAGCAGTAATCATCGTCGGCGCGGAGATGCCTCCGCCGACCTTGTACACGCCGCCCCCCATGCCTCCACCGCTGCCCGCGCCAACACCAGGCCCGTGCCCTACGCCGACGCCGCCACCTGATCCCGAGCCAATTCCACCGCCTGCGCCAACGCCATTCGAAGGTGGAGCTGAAGGCAGCACAGGGGCCGAGGGATCGCCGAGGGAGGGCATGTGGTTGTCCGCAATCTTGATCTGCGGGGGAACGACCACGCTCGGCGCAACCGCGAGTTTAGGAGCGTTATTACGCACAACCATCGCGGGCGGAGTGATCTGCTGCACCGCGGGCTTTGGAAGAGCCGCCTTTGGCGCGGCGATCTTCTCGCGCGTTCCACCGCCGCCGCCGCCCGCAACGATCTTTGGAGCTACGGGGAGCGCGTAAGAGTCAGGGCTTGGCGCGATGAGCGTCACCGTCTCATGCGGCTTCACCAGCGGAATCGTATTCTTGGAGCTGAAAGTCGCGAAAAGAATCAATCCAATGATTACGATATGAACGATAGCCGACCCCGCCAAGCCATTCGAGCGGTAGTTGTTGTACTGTCCCCAAATTGCGTCCGGTCCGAAATTTTCTTTCTTCATTGTCTCCGTTGCGTTCTTGTTACCGGGCTTTGTACGAGGCTTGAACTCATTCCCTTGATACAAGACGTTGAGTACTTCCGATGAAGGGAAAGCGTTTGCGGGTAGAGGACTCTGTTGGGTTGCCATAATTTCCTATTTTGCGAAGTAGGATGCAAATCCACCAGTACTTCGGCCGCAAAGTATGATGCGAATGTTTGCGCAGTGGTTTATTGTGCGCGACCAGGAATATGGCACCAAAGTGACTAACGTGGCACTTACGTACTGTTACTCATTAGGAACACTACAAGGTTCACCCGAGGTCAGGCGATGCGAGGAAAACTTGAGCGCGCCTTTATACAGCCGGCGTTAAACAAAAACTTCACTAGTCTCAGGTGAGATAGAAGTTGCCGGAATAATTAATTCGAGTCGGGTTCCCGGGGCGGCATTGCTTAATCGCAACTCGCCGCCGAATTCTTTGGCACGCTGCTTCATGCCCCCGATGCCCACTCCGATGCTTTCGGGCCGCAAATCCGCGATCTTCTGTTCTATGCCTTTCCCGTCGTCGAGGACTGAAACCGAGATGTGTCCGTTTGTCTGGTGCAGCTTCACCCAAACTTTGTGCGCCTCAGCGTGCCGGAAGACATTGGTCAGCGCCTCTTGCACGATACGGAAAACAGCAGTCTCAACTTCCGTACCCAGACGTGGAAATGCTTTTGGCTGGACATCAAGGACGGTTTCGATTCCGCTGCGTTTCGTAAGACCCTCGGTATACCAGGAAAGTGCGGATAGCAATCCGACTTCATCGAGCAGCGGTGGATGGAGCAAATGAGACATGGTTCGCACTTGCTGGATTGCTCGATCAACAATGCTGCTCGCCTGCCGTCCGGCATCGGGTGTCGGGGGAGATTTTTGCATCGCGATTGTGTCGAGCACCATCTTGGCGACGGTGAGTTCCTGACCCAATCCATCGTGAAGTTCTCGCGCAATACGGCGGCGTTCTTCATCTTGCGCAGACATCAGGCGTACCGAGAGCCGCCGCAATTCGTTGGTGCGCCGGTCGACCATTTTTTCGAGCTCCGTAGTATTGTCTCGAATCGACTGCTCGAGCAGTTTGCTGTCGTGAATGTCAGAAGATGTGCCGTACCACTTCACGATGGCTCCTTCAGCATCGCGGATGGGAAGGGCGCGCGTGCGAAACCAGCGGTAGACGCCATCTTTCGCGCGCAGCCGGTATTCCGATTCGAAGTGCCCGCCCTCTTTCACACATTTGTTCCAGCACTCTTTGCTGCGCGGCGCATCTTCTGGATGCACATAGTCCAGCCAGCGAATGCTTTTGATTCGCTCAGCTGAAGTTCCAGCGTAGTCGTGGAAACGGTCGCTGACATACTCGTAATGACCATCGCCCTTGCTGCTGAAGATGACGTCGGGCGCCGTACTCACGATGGCATCGAGTTCCTGATTCTTGTCTATCAATTTTGAATTGAGCTGACTGAGCAGATCGGCCTTGTTTGCTAATTCTTCGGTGCGTTCGAGAACCCGGCGCTCGAGATCGCGGTTCAAAGCTTCGAGTTGGCGGGTCTTACGATGAAGTTCGGAAAAAACCCTCACTTTCGCACGCATCAATTCTTGAATGACGGGGACAGAGATGTAATCGACGGCCCCGTGCTCATAGCCCTTAAGGCGGTCAAGGTCGGTAAGGTGAACGGCGGAGATGAAGATGATGGCCGTGCGTTGAAAGCGCGGATGCTGCCGAATCATGGTGGCCAGTTCGAAACCATCCAGTTCGGGCATGCTGACGTCCA
>JANYKL010000108.1 GCA_025361625.1 Acidobacteriaceae bacterium | reverse complement strand
CACGAAAAAAATTTGGTCGCTCCGGCATTCACGCACCTTCTTCCCATCAATCCAAATCTCAAGACGCAATAGCCCAGCAGGCGAGTTCCCTGACACCTTCATCGCAAAAGTGCCGGGAGAAGCGATATGTTGCCCGTTCCGTGGCACGCATATCTTCGCCTGCACCTTGGAACTGTTCGGAGGCGCGCAGATGATCGCCGCATTGTTGTTCAATAGCACGGATTCGCCGCCGCTCACAAACTCGGCGTACGCGATGTCGTGGCGGCCATTGAGCCTAAAGTCCCGCGCGATGGGTTGCTCCGCCGTATATGGAAATTGATTCGGAACCTGTGTGTCCCCAGATAGCGAACCATCTCCTTTACCCAGGAAGTAATCGATGCGCCCGTATGCTGTGCTGCCGACAAGTGTCAGCACATCCATGTTGTCGTCGCCATTCACATCTGTGGCTTGGATGAAGTCCCCCCACCCCAGCGTGTGCGCAGTGCGGCTCAACACGCCTTTGCCGTTGTTGGACCACACATCCACATAGCTCTGACACGGAGGGCCGCTCGAGCACGGCGCCGGCGACAAAGCAGCCACGTCCGGTGTGGTAATGCCGTTTTTAAACTTTGACACCACGAACCCGCCAGTGATGCCGCCCACCTGATACGTCGCTGTAAAGGAGCCCCTGCCGTTTCCGAATCGCGTCACGAGCGACGTCTTCGTCGTGTACATCGCATCCATGTTCCCGTCGCCGTTCAAGTCTGCAAAATGCACGCTGTTGCCCGCGCCGATGTTGTTGCCCGCAACGTTCGACGTCGGTGCTACGAGCACAGTACCCAACTGGTACGTGCCGCTCGCATTCTGGTAGTAGTCGATTTCGCATAACGGATTCGACATGTTGTAGTCGCATTGTTTCACCAGCAAATCTGGATACCCATCACTGTCGAAGTTTTGCACATCGAAATCCACCGGATACCTCGCCGTCAGTAGCGTCTGCCCATAGCGGAACGTTCCATCGCCGTTGTTCAGCAGCACCACAACCGCATTGCGGGTCGTTCCTCCGCTACCGCCAAGCACGCCCGAGCCCACGAGCAGGTCGAGCTTGCCGTCTCGGTTTACGTCGGCAGTCTTGATCCACCCTGCCCCCGCGACCGGATAGCTCCCCGTTTGCGAGAAGTTCCCGGACCCCACGTTGGTCAGAATGGTCACTTTGTTGTCGTAGAACGAGGTCACCGCGAGATCGGGCAGTCCGTCAAGGTTGAAGTCTCCGGACACTGTTCCCGTAGAGCCATTGCCGGTCGGGTACCCGGTTGAGGTGAAAGTGATCTGTGCGCTTGCCGTGCCTAGCAGCAAACAAAGTGCCAATGCGATTCGGTTCATCGAGTATCCTCCGAACAGGTGCTGTAACCGTTTTTGATAAGGTATGCTCGCCGCGGGTTGCCGCTCTAAAGGCTCCGCGATCGGCAAATTCCCCGGGGGGAAAACACCTTTAAGTAAGGGCACTCCAGAGCGCCTTGCCCGGAGCACATCACGCAGAAGCCAGCTTTTTCGCTTTCGCTCGTTACCCGGAGCTTGAACTCATCTACCTTGAAACGTGATCTTTGAGCACGCGGCATTGGTGGAGTGTGTCCGCCTGCTATCATTGCGCGGAAACTTAGGAGCCATCCATGAACGTTCGTAGAAAATCTACTTCAACTTTAATTCTCGTTCTCTTGACACTAGTTTTGCTTGGACTCAGGGGACGGGCGGCCGCACAGGCCGGCTGGGCCGTTGAAAAAACATTCCAGGTTGGCGGTGAGGGCGGGTTTGACTACATCACCGTTGATGCAGAGAATTCACGGCTATACGTTCCGAGAAGCACGCACACGATGGTCCTCGATGCTAATTCGGGGAAGACCTTAGCTGACATCCCCGGCCAAAAACATAATCATGGCGTGGTTCTTGTCCCTAAAGTGGGACGAGGATTTATCGGCGATGGCGGCGGGGCAGTCGTGATTTTTGATCTCAAGACGAATCTTGTGCTCGGTACGATCGCAGCGAAGCCGGATACTGACGCCATCATTTTCGACGAGGCCAGCGGACTGGTGCTATTCGACTCCGGAGACGAGGGGGTTTTGATGACCCTCAAGCCGGATGTGGATCCCAAGAACGGAACCATCGATGCGCCCATCGCATTGGGAGGAAAACCCGAGTATCTTGCCGCCGACGGCGCGGGCAAGGTTTATATCAATCTTCAAGACAAGAACGAAGTCGTAGTCGTTGACATTAGGGCGAGAAAAGTCATCGCGCATTGGCCGGTCGCTCCCGGGGGTTCTCCGGTTGGAATGTCCATGGACACAAAGAAGCGTCGCCTTTTTGTTGGATGTCAGAACCCGCCGAAGCTGATCGTAATGAGTGCTGACGACGGCAAGGTGCTGGCGGATCTACCCATCGGGGCTGGAGTGGACGCGACGAAGTTCGACGGCAAGAACGCATTTGCGAGCAGCCGTGATGGAAAGCTCGTCGTGGCTGGCGAAAATGCATCAGGCAAATTCGAAGTTTTGCAGACCCTATCAACGGCTGTCGGCGCCAAGACCATGGATATCGACCCGAGTAGCCATAAGGCATACCTACCCACCGCCGAATTTGAGGAGCAGAAGCCAGGAGCGACGGGGCGTCCGAAAGCCAAGGCCGGCACATTCAAGATCCTTGTCGTGGCGGCGCATTAACCAAGGATATATCGCCCCTGCGCTGCGATTGCGTGAGTGCCATACCGCGGCTCGAGGCATAACAGACGCTAAACGCACTAAGCCTTCTCGGTCAGGATTTCTACCGCGGCCCGGGAGTTAGGGTTAACCTGAAGCGCCCTTGTTAGTGCTGACCGCGGCCGGATTAGGGAAGACCGCTAATATCAGCAGCCCGCGCAAAGGATCGGATGACTAACTCCTCCGTCCGGGTACACGCCCCTAGACTTGGGCGCATTTAATTTATGAGGACCGCGACCCATCAATCGACGCAGGGGCTTTCGACGCCTCAGTCCCGTGTTCTTATCCTTCTCGCGGTTTCTGTTTTTATTAATTACATCGATCGCGCCAACCTGTCGATTGCCGCCCCGATGCTCAAAGATGAGCTCGGGCTTTCTGCCTCTCATCTTGGAGTTCTGCTTGCTTCCTTTTTCTGTACTTATGCCATCTTCCAACTCCTTTCCGGCTGGCTTGTAGACCGCTTCGATGTCAGCTTGGTAATGGCCGCCGGGTTCCTCCTTTGGTCAATTGCAACTACCGCCACGGGGCTGGCGCACGGCTTCGGCGTTTTATTGGGGGTGCGACTCATTCTCGGAGTTGGAGAATCGGTGGCTTATCCCTCCTACTCAAAGATCCTGGCCCGGCATTTCTCTGAAAACCAGCGCGGTTTTGCCAATTCTCTCATCGCCGCAGGTTTGCTGATTGGACCTGGGTTCGGCATGTTCGTAGGCGGTACGCTGATGGCCAGATTCGGTTGGCGCACGTTCTTTGTTGTCCTGGGTCTCATCAGCCTTATCTGGCTTTGGCCATGGCTTAAGTTTAGACCCCGCGAACAGGGTGTGGCCCTTGCGCCCATAAAAGCTCACAGCATTTTTGAAATTCTGAAGCTCCGAACGGCATGGGGCACTTGCTCTGGCTTGTTTTGCGCGAACTATTTAAATTACTTCCTCATCACTTGGCTTCCGTTTTACCTGGTTCGTGAGCGTCATTTTTCCATGGACAAGATGGCTAAGATCGCGGGAGCGGCTTATCTCTCTGCCGCAGCTTTCGGCACGTTATGCGGCTGGCTGTCGGACCGATGGATTGATGCCGGAGGGACGCCGACTCGAGTGCGCAAGACATTTACCAGCGTTGGTATGGTCTGCTCGGCCATCTTTCTGATGGTTTGCGTCGTTGCAACTCCGGCTCTCTCGATCGCCATGCTGATCTTAGCGGTCGTGTCGCTCAGCATGTGTACTTCAAACCTATGGGCAATTACTCAGACCCTCGGTGGCCCTCAAACGGCGGGTCGATGGACGGGAGTTCAAAACTTCGTCGGGAATCTGGCTGGCGTAGTGGCCCCAGCTCTCACTGGTCTTGTTCTAGAGCGCACTGGGCAGTTCTTCTGGCCCTTCGCCATCACGGCAGCTGTTTGTCTGCTAGGCGCCATGTCTTGGATCTTTGTGGTCGGCAGTGTGCAGCCAGTCGTGTGGCCCTCGCAAAGTCCAGAAATATCCCCTTCGGGGGAACCGCCGAGGCCAGTCTTTTCGACCTGATTGCTCCGACCCCCGTAGGACTTCGGCAACTTAGTAAGTAGCTGAAGTACATTACGAATACTTCATCCATTTTGTTTTAGCAATCGAGCGTCATATTTCTTTACTCGGCGCAAAATGGGTGTAAAAATTCGCAAACGAGATGTCCGATTGTGGTCACCGCGGGAAAGGGTAAGAAGATGACAAGATTCCGAATAGGTAAAAGACGATCGATGAGAAAGAAAGCTGTCGTCCCTGTGCAATTTTGGATTGCAGGCAGCCCAGAGGGACACCTTGCTCATACCATGGATCTCACCAACGACGGCGTCCGGTTGGGAGGTTTTCAAATTGACTTGAGAGTGGGAGATAAGATCGAGATCCAATACCGCAAGAAGCGTGCGCTATTTCAAGTCTCTTGGATCACTGCTCGTGAGGGATCGTTGGAGAAGCATATGGGAGCCAAATGTCTAGAGTCAGGAAAGCAAGTTTGGGGTGAGCAATTTCCGCATAAGCCAGACGAATACGAAGAACCAGAATGATTCCTCTCTTGAAAGACAGAAAAGAGCCCAGTCCCTAATATTCTGTCGCATTCCGCAGCAAACCGAATTGCTGCCAAAGTTGAAACCACGGGCTTATACGCCTGTATTGGGACGATGAATGAGATGGACTACTGATGAATGAGATGGACTACTTCAGATGCTTGTTGACTGCTTTGGTCATCTGAAACATATCCAACTTGTCGCCACCGAAAATAGGCTGCAATTTGTCGTCGGCGATGATTTCGCGCTTATTCTGCGGATTTTGAAGGTTGTGCTTCTTGATGTACTCCCAAACCTTTTTCGTTACCTCACTGCGAGGAAGGGGTTCTGTGCCAACGATTTTGGCTAGCTGCTCCGACGGCTGCATCGGTTTCATGAAAGCGCTATTCATCTTGGCTTTAACTGCTGGCTTTGCCATGTGCATCTCCTTGGGTAAATCTTAATCTTAGTTGATTCTAGCTGAAGATAGGTATCGCAAAACACAATCGAAGCAATGTAGTTCTTTATCCGCAGAATCAACCCGCGCCGCCGCATTTCTTCGGTAAATCGTCGCAGTTCCTGGAAATTCATGGTACTCGGTTAGTTCCGATGACAGGAGCAAATTCGGCGAAATACGCTAGCCGATTGCCAAGTACGGCTGGTCGGTTCGATCTATCCAACAGGAATATATTGCGCATGAACTAACGTGTTTGCCGCGGGGCGACACTGTACCTAAAATCCTCTCAGTCATCGGGAATTAAGCGCGGTTGATGACGGCGCGGCCACTCTTTACTTCACTCTTTCGGGCCTCCGCCGATTCGTGACGGCGGGTTAGTAATGGCCTTCTGAAATCGTTAAGCCCTTCGCTTTGTTCTGAAATTAGATGCCGAGTTGCGTTGAAGCTGGCCCTGCTCGCAACAGATGGGACACAATGAAAAAATCATGGCTTTCACTGCTGCTCATGTTGGCGTCGCCAATGGCTTTCAGCCAAAGAATTAATATCCAATCAAGCTTACAGAATGCGCAACCTTGGTTCTCAGAACAAGATATCTGGGCAAACGGACCCCATTGCGCAACCTTTAGTTTTGACCAAGGGGTGACGAGCCCGAGTCTAAGCGGTTCCAGCACTGATTTCACGTTGAGTGGACCTAGTGGATGTAGCTATTCGAATGCTCTCTTTCATTACAGCTGGAACGGATTTCCTACTGCTAGCAAATTCCAGCTCGATACAGACATTTACATCGACAACCCAATGGCGAGCCAAACGGTTGAATTCGCAGTGCTGCAACGCCACGGACACAATTGGTATAAGTTCAGCACCCAATGTTCTTACGCTAACGGGTGGAGAACTTGGGCTGGAGGTCAGCAGGGACACTGGAATTCGACTGGAGTGCCCTGTAAGAGGTTTGCTGCGAATACATGGACCCATCTTAGGTTCGAGTATGAAATCGTTGCAGGTCAAACGCACTTTATTGCTGTCACGGTCGGCAGCATAAAACATTATCTAAACACATACGGAGTTCCCGAAGCAAAATCCGATGTGAGCGAGATAGAGACGGTCCATTTTCAGATGGGTGGCAATAGATACCAGGATCCCTGGTCAGCTTGGCTGGACAATGTCACGGTCACAACCGTGTTTTAGGTATAAGCGCCTGCGCCTTCTACAAATCACTCGTCAGGGCTCTTCCAACAAACCGAAACAATTTTAATAAGTTGTCTTAAGCTCGTGGCAATGCACGCATTAAGACGTAGGCGCCATGCGCCACCAGCAATCCCCGGCCGGTCGGCGATACATTCAGACAAGACCTGCTTGCCGTGGGTGGAAAGGTCGGCGAGCAGGCAATAGCCCTTCATTTGCGCGCCGCCAGCTTCTCTGCAAACGCGCGTACGAGGCGTGTCCCCCGCAGTTCCCCAATCGTCGAGCCGGACTTGAGGGTCGTAAATATGCCCAAGTTCGTCGAACCTGCGGCTGATTTGCAATGCCACTTTCGTGCCAACGCATTCCCGTTTTGTGCTCTGGTTTCCTACTGTGAAAATGCTACTTTCGCGGTAAGCAGCTTTTCTCCTCCCTGCGATTACTGCACCAGGAGCTAGATAAAGAAGTTCAGGTGAAGTGTGCGATCAGCGCAGGTAGCCCCCGCCTCCCCTAAGCCCCTCTCACAGCCCGAACCGACCAGACTCTAACTCACTCCCATTTTGGCTTTGAAATACCACACCGTGGTGCGTTTATTGCACCGCGAGTGAAGGATGCGAATCCGTATGAGAAACCGCGCCAGTTCAATCTCCCGAAGAAACAACCTTTCTAAGACAGCCTGCGAAAGCAAACAAGGTTCGATACGATACATCGCGACGTTACTTTCCCTGTTAACGCTAGCAGCGTCAACGTTTGGGCAGACTGTAAATATCACCAGCCCCCGCAACGGAGCGATGACTAACTCTTCCGTCCGGGTACACGCCGCTCTTCCCACCACCGTAACTGCGACTTTCATGCAGCTATTCGTGGATCAGGTCGCCGGAATTGTGAAGCAGAGTACAAATGTCTTCGATACGACCATCACGCTAGCCAACGGGGCGCACCTGCTTGAGGTGAAGGCGATTGATACGTCGAACGCCGTTCATACTTCAGCGGTGCGGGTAACAGTTGCAACGGTAGCAGTGAATCCTCCTTCCATAAGCATTGCGTCAGGTGGCACGCAGCAATTTTCTGCTGCTGACAGCGCCAGCGCGTCGATCGCGTGGTCGGCAACCGGCGGGATCATGAGCAGCGGCGGCCTCTACACGGCGAGGACGACCCCAGGTACGTTCGCAGTGACTGCGTCCGACTCCAGCGGAAACCAGACGACTGCGTCGGTCGTTATCGCTCCCGTACACACCGTGACGATTGAGAGTCCCCAGAGTGGTTCGACGGGGAACTCGCCGGTTTTAGTCCATGCGACTTACGCGGGAACGGTGGTCGCGACCTATATGAAAGTTTGGGTGGACGGCGTCGGTGGAACAGCTCTGAGTAAGACGAATAATTACAACATCTGTCTCTATCTGAGCGCGGGCTCTCACACAATTCTCATTCAAGCCTCGGACCCTTCCACTGGGTTGAAGTATTCGGCTTCGACTAGCGTGACGGTAGGCTCCTCCTCGGGTGGAAGCGTAACGGTAACGCCATCCTCCGCGACCTTGCAAGCGGGAGCGACGCAACAATTCAGCGCGACTGACAGCGCGGGTCTTCCAGTAACGTGGTCTGCCGCGGGTGGAACAATCAGCACGAGTGGCTTGTATACGGCTGGGTCAACGGCGGGAACCTTTGCAGTGACCGCTAAAGATTCGAATAACAATTCGGGTAGCGCGGCAGTGACGGTTCAAAGCTCAATGGCGCATACGGTTACGATTCAAAGTCCGGGCGCGGGAGCGGCTGTCGGCTCGCCAATTCAGGTGCTGGGCAGGTACAACGGCTCGGTGACCGCAGCTTACATGAAGTTGTGGATCGACCACGTAGCCAGTACGCTTCAAGCGAACACCAATACTTTCGGCACAACCATCACCCTTGCCAACGGCCCGCACCTGCTCGAATTGCAAGCTTCCGATCCTTCGACCGGCCTCGTCTATACGACACAGCAAAACATCACAGTGACGATCTCCGCAGTCACTTCATACACGACATGGAAGAATGATTTGCTCCGCACCGGGCAGCAGCGGAACGAGAATATGTTAAGCCCCGCCAACGTAAACGCAACGCACTTTGGGCAGTTGTTCGCGGACAACGTAGATGGGCAGGTATATGCGCAGCCTCTATACGTATCGAATCTCTCGATCGCTGGCCGGATGCACAATGTCGTGTTTATAGAAACGGAGCACGACTCTGTTTACGCGTTTGACGCCGACGCCGCCGGGGCGCCGCTCTGGCAAGTGAGCATGCTGCCGCCGGGTGCAACCACGGTGCAGCAGTCGATGGTTGGAAGCACCATCAACCCCGAGATCGGAATCACGGGTACGCCGGTGATTGATCCAGTGGCTGGAACAATGTATCTAGTCAGCGAGACGCTCGAAAATAACCTCGTCGTATTCCGTCTGCATGCCCTGAACATTAATACTGGACACGAGCAGAGCGGCAGTCCCGTGCTGATAAACGCAACCGGATGGCAGCCAAAAGAGCACTTACAGCGGCCGGGGTTGCTGCTCGCTAGCGGCAACGTCTACTTCGGCATCGGCTCGCAGGGAGACCACCAGCCTTATCACGGCTGGGTGTTCGCTTACAACGCATCTTCGCTGGCGCAAGTCGCATTCTGGAATTCCACTCCCACCGGAGTCGGAGGAGGGCTCTGGATGGGTGGCTCCGGCCTCGCCGCAGACGCCGATGGCAACATCTTCTTCATGACCGGGAACGGAGATTGGGACGGAACTTCCAATTTCTCCGATAGCATCGTCAAGTTAAGCCCAAGTCTGTCCGTGCTCGATTACTTCACGCCCGACAACCAGAATCAGCTTTCGCTTGCCGACTGGGACTTAGGATCGGGAGGGGTCTTCCTCGTTCCCGATCAGGCTGGCGCGTTTCCACACGAGCTGATTGGTTGCGGAAAATACCCGTCGGTCTTTGTCATCAATCGCGACAATATGGGCAAATATGGGTCGGTTTCGAACAGCCAGGTTATTCAGGAACTCGATAATCAGGTCGGCGGTTCAAGCGGGCGACAAGCCGACGATCATTGCTTCCTCGCGCCTGCATTCTGGGAGCAGAACGTCTACTTCGTCGGAAATAATGATGTGATCAGGGCCTTCGACCTTGAACCTTCCACCGGAAAACTTTCAGCGACGCCAACCTCGCAAGGCATGTTCTCATTCCTCTTCCCCGGCGGGCAACCGGTCGTGTCGTCCAGCGGCTCGACGAACGGCATCGTCTGGGTAGTCGATCACTCGACAGCAGCGGCCCTTCACGCCTTCGACGCGACGAACGTTGCCACCGAACTGTATCGGAGCCCTGGGCTCGGGGCGGGAACGAAGTGGGCCGTTCCGACGGTGGTGAACAGCAAGGTATATGTCGGGACGGCTACGCAGTTGGTGGTGTTTGGGCCGATTTAGGGTGGGTCAGCGTGGGCGTTTTTGCATTAGCCCAGCGTGAATCTTAAGACCGCGGCGAAAACAGAATCGGGCATCTTATTCCTATTTATCAGCAAGCAACAGCATCTCCTAGACCAGCCCGAAAGTTCCGTTGCCTTCTACCGGACCGGAGCAACGTCCGGACCCTCTTAAGGCGCCCCTTCAGAAACCGCAGTAACATTGGCTTCGGCTGGCACGTCGCAGCATGTTTCGCCGGTACGACGCCCCATCTAGATAAGTTTCGGTGACGACCGATAGAGACAAAAAAAGGGGGAGCAGTCGCTCCGCCCCTCTAAAAAGACCCGAATACCTCGGGTCTTTTTTCGGTTAGTGAATCATTGGTACGAAAAGGTGAGTTGATCGAGGTAAATCGAGTAAGGTGTCTGCCTGCTGTCGCCATCCATCTGGTAGTTAACCGTCACGCCGTACCATCCCGGAGTTGGTTTAGGGCTGTAATAGCGATTCAGGTTTGTGGTTTGTCCGTTGAAGGTAATGGTCTGGTAGAGCAGGTGATTATCCGAAGTACGCTGCACATGGATGGTCAGGTGATTCCAAGCGTTGTTGTTGGGATAGCATTTGACTCCGGTCGGAACCCAATGCTGATTGATGTTGTCCCAGATATCCCACTCGTGGCCGCCCGCGATTCTGCACTCATGGCCCCAGATGAAGCCCATGCCGTCGAAGAACTGGTTGAGATCGAACTCAAGAGCCTGCGACGCACCCAGGTTGCTTCCGAAAAAGTAAACGTCATAGGTGAAATCATGAAGGGTGGGAACAATCGTGTGATTGTGATCCAGCATGCCTTGCGATGATCCGTCGCCGATTAGATGGTTATTAAACAGCACGTCCCAGTAAGGTCCGCTGCCCCACATGTTGTATTTCGCGGCACGGCCTGAAAGCGATGGCGAATTGACGCCTTCCTCCCATGACCACGCAACCTTCGAGCACGAAGAGCAGTCGATGAAGTCCGGCGCGCCCTGCCCTGCACCCGCCCATCCGCCGCTATTCTGCAGATCGGTAAACGAGTTGCCACCGCCGCCGCCATTGTTGGTGACATTAATGCTCACCGCAGCGGTCGAAGCGCCACCGCAATAATCCCAAGCCACGATCACTACGTCGTATTTTCCGTTATTCAGCTGAAGAGAGTGGTTGAGGTTCGAACCTTTGCCAACAAAGCTTAGCTGATAAGGCGCCGGATATATTCCCATGGTGGCCATGCCGCCAGCGCACGAAGTGTTGGAATTCGCGATAAAGTTGACCGGCCCGTTAACCGTAGCTCCGTTCGCCGGCGAAGTAATCCAGACTCCCCCGAAAGAACTGGCGCACAAAAAAGTCAAAAACAAAGACAACAATAAAGGCTTATGCATACAAATTCTCCAATTAGTCTTAGCGTTCGACCCGCAGTCCGGATTAACTCTCTCTAAGCGTCGTGGCTTGACGCGTCGAAGAGCTTAGAAGAAGCGGCGTGCTTCAACTGCTGCGACTGCCCGATACCAACTGTTGAAGACAAAGGGTAGTCCGCGTCGGCGATGTCCTTGAAAAGTTATATAGGGAGGGGAAGCGTACGCACAGCTTACGGGCGGTCAAGAGCGAAAGTTTGCGTTCACGGGTACACTCCAATGTCATTCTGACGCTACGGGAGGAAGGTATGCGAGTTACATAAAGGAGCATTTTGTGGAATTTCGTTGCTTACATTAGGCCACCTTCGACATGTGACTTCGCCTCGTCCGCAGTGGGCCAATCTCAGTCCCAATGACGCCCAAGGTTGAACTGTATCTAAATTTTAAGGTGCGCTGGATTGCAAGATTTTGTTCATCGGCCGGCATGGGATTAATGCAGAGGTGTGTCCCCCGATCTTGAATGTGCATCGCCCGCAAACGAGCGCCTCTTGCATTTGTCTTTCAGTTCGGGCGCAAGAAGTGAGAGCATCGTCCGCAGTAAGCAGAGGTACTCCCTCGACCAGCACGGTCGCACCTATGATGCGATCCGCGGGATCCTTCGGATAAGTTGCTGGAAGACCGAGGGCGCGCACGCAGGCGCGGCCGCTTATCGGTAGGATGATGAAGCGCATCTCGACCTCACGCAGGAAGATTCGAGGCTGATGTCGAGACGGATGCGTCCTTTGCTCGAGAGCGTGACCAACTCCAGGAGAGTAATGTCGGAGATGGCTAAACCGTCCTCGTTTTGACGTGCATTGTGCGATGGCCGCTTTTGCATTTTTGGAGAGCTGAGCTTGGTCGAGCGCCAGCCAAACGACAACAGAGTATCGACAAGAATCAGCTGAGTTCACCCCACTCTTCACGTGATATGGCAGGTGAAACGATTCGCCGGTGATAACACCTTTGCCGGCGAGAAAAATTGTAGATTTCGTCTGTTCCTTTCTCGACAAGGACAAGCTTCGCTACCGGTTTGCCGTGTTTTGTGATCACGACGGTCTCGCGTTTGGCCTGAACTGGTCCATGACCGCAAGAGGACCTTGAAAGAACCTGCAGCCATTGTTTTCATTTCGGAGCTCCCTAACTATGGTTTTTTCGACACGCCCTCGCGATGGGTTGGACCCGTAGCGGCACGGTGCTTGACAGGGAGCCGGGCGGGACCTAAGCTGGGCCGCCCGATAAACGGGATAGGAAGTGTTGGCGTTCAATCCGCCCAACAAGAGGAGCTGTTTCTATGAAGCAACGCTTGGCTGTAATCGCAATTTCATGGCTATTTGTACTTGGCGCGTTCTGCAGCTCTGCAGTTGCGCAAGGGGTCGCCGATCAAATCAAGAAAATGGAAATGGATCGGGCGGCTGCAGTGGTAAAAGGGGACTGGGCTAAGCTCGAAAAAGAAACCTCGGACGATTACACCTTCATTACCATGAACGGTCAGATGTCGACTAAGTCTCAAATGATCGAGGGATTCAAGTCTGGCCAAAATAAGCTGACCGCTAACGACATTTCGGAAATGAACGTGCGGGTTTTTGGCGACGTCGCGGTGGTGACGGGCAAGGCGGACGTCAAGGGCACCTTAGGTGGGAAGGATGTGACCGGGCAAGCAATGTTTACGCGCGTGTACGTGAAAAAAGGAAACCATTGGCAAGCAGTGGCTTTGCAGCAAACAAGTGTGTCGAATCGATAGTTGGAAGTGGCGGGCCGGGAGCGCTTCGCGCAGAAAAGTTCTGTTACGAGCGTGAACGGCTAACCCATTTCGGTCAGAGTCTTGCGAATTTCTCCCGCGGCGGGCGAGTTAGGATTAATCTGAAGCGCTCGCTGTAATTGCTTTTTCGCCGCCGCGTCGTTCTTCTGCTTTCGATATATCATTCCTAAGTGGTAGTGGTAAGTGGCGTTATCAGGAGCTTTCTGCACCGCTTCCGTCAAGAGATCGGCCGCGGAATCATAGAGGCCTTTCTGGTAATAGGCCCATGCCAAGGTGTCCGCCGCACCCGGTGAATCAGGCATTTTTTGTCGCGCCAGTTGAGCGAGTGAGATCGCGACATTAATGTCCTCCCCGTTTTCAAGCATCAAGTACGCAAGGTTATTAGCTGCCGGAGCGTAACTCGAGTCGACCTGCAGCGCCTTGCGATAGACCTCTTCGGCCTTTTGCGGCCGTCCACTCAATTCCTCCATCGTTCCGGCAAAGAAATAAGCGTCCACCCTTTTTGGCGAGTCCGAAATTGATTTGTAGGCAATGGCTAAAGCCTTATCCCCTTCGCCACGCGCCATTGCCACTTTTGAAAGCAGAACGATGGCATCGGTATTGGATGGATTGAGCTGAATCGCTTTTTGCAAGGATTGCTCAGCACCGGGGAGATCCTGATTTGCGATCTGAAGGCCGCCGAGTAAGAAATAGACGGCGTCATTGTTCGGAGCGCGGGTGGTCTGCGCTCGTACACGGTCGAGCGCTTTCGCGTTTTGCTTTCCGCGCATCAGAATTTCGACGCTGCTCGTCAAGGGAGGGAAGTAATTAGCATCGCGATCCAAAGCTTGCTCGTAAAATCTTAGCGCTGCGTCATCTTTGCCTTGACGTTGCTCGAAATTGCCCATGGCAAAGTAGCTTGTAGGGTTCGCCGGTTCAACTTGAATCGCTTTGACCAGATCCTGTTCCTCGGCAGCGGATTGTTTGCCCTTGGCCTCAGCCGCGGCCCGCAAAATATAGCCACGCGGGTCCGACGAATTATTTCGAATGAGGGTGTTTGCCGTGTCACGGAGAAGTGTCGAATCGTCGGTCGAAAGAGCGACTTGCCCCAGGGCTACCTGCGCCTCGATCATGTCAGGCGCCAGTTTCGCGGCCTGAAACCATTCCTGCTCGGCGCGTTTCGCATTTCCAGTCCTGCTCAGAGCTACGCCGAGCTGATAATGAGCGTACGCATTTTCTGGAACGTCTTTTACGGCATCTTCCAACAGCCTGGCCGCTTCCGAAAATTTAGACTGCGAATTCAATATCGATGCGCGAATGATCAAAGCGCCCGCGTCTTTCGGATGCTGGGCCAAAACTTCGTCGTTCAGTTTGCTAGCCTCTTCGGGCTTGTTGTTAGAAAGCAGAAGACGAATGTAATCTTCCTTGGTTTGAACATCGTCCGGATGAGCGCTCGAGATGGCCGCGAATTCTTTCAGTGCCTTATCCGCATCGCCGGAGTTGTTATAGAACTCGCCTAAAATTCGGTAAGAGGTACCATTCTGCCCCAACTCCCTTTTGGCCCGAATCATGAGCTGCTCAGCTTCGCCGAAACGATGTTCATTCCGGTAGAGACGGGCCAGATCTTTACGAAGTTCAACGGCGCTCGGATCGATCTGAATCGCGTACAGCAACTGCTTCTCAGCGTCATCCAAGCGGCCTTCTGTCTCCTCCAGGCTGGCTAGGCCCTGTATCGCAGGAATGAACTTCGGATCGGTTTCCAGAGCTTTTTTGAGGCTATCTTCGGCTGCTTGCGTTCGATCGCTCGTGCTTTGCAGGGTAGCAAGCTGGACGTACAAGTCAGCCTGCCGTGGCGCCAGCACGATCGCTCGCTCAATCTCCTCGAACGCCACGGCCATGTTGCCCTCGGAGCGGTTGAGTTCAGACAATAACAAATGCGCCTTCGCATTTTGTGGATCGGCTTCCAACATTCCGGCGGCGAGCGGCGGCACCTCTTTGTACGACCGCCCCGCTATCATCAGCAATCCCAAATCGAATGCTGCGCTGGCGTTATGGGGGTCGAGTTCGATGGTTCGACGCAGTTCCCGGTATGCCTCCGGAAAGCGTTGCTCTTTTAAATAACTCTCCCCAAGTTTGAAATGTGCAACGGCAAAATTTGGGTCTATCTGGATCGCGCTCGAGTATTCGACAACCGCCTCGGCGTATTTAGCCTTCTCAAAATACCGATTGCCGCTCTCAAAATATTTTTGTTTCCGGACGTTTGGGTCGCGGCTGCATTCGGTCAAGAGGGTGCCAAAGCACAGGCAGATAAGAACGGTTTTCAGGCGACGTGCATTCATGTCAGACCTCATTGGGTAACGTGTGTCTGATGATCCGCAAATCATCTTCAATTCTAAAGCTTCAAAAACGTTATTTGCGAACAGCTTGTCCGGAGTTGACCCAGGAAGAAAACTCGAGATCAAAAAAATCCCGGCTGTTGGGCCGGGGTTTTGGGTTACTCAAAATTAGGGAACGATCACTGAACTGTACTGTAAGCAAGCCTTCGAGGGGTCGCCCCGCTTCTTGGCCTGCCGAATTTCCAATACGCGAAAGACAACATTGCCAAGGTGGCCGCGTAAAGAGCCCAACTCGAGGGTTCGGGAACGCCCGTAGTGCCTCCGTAGCCTCCATTGCTGATCTCATAGCAGTGTGACTTGTCGTTAGAGAGGCAGTTGCCGGAGAGAAAAATCCATTCTGCCAGTTCCCAACAATTCGAGCAGGTAACATCCATCGTGAAGGTGAGGGATTGACCCTGGGCAAGCTTAGCTAAAGACCCACTGCCGGCGTGGTCAATGCAAATCGCACCACCTACCGCACCATTACAGTTGTTCCCTGTATTCGATTTGCCACCCCACAAGGTGTACGCGCCTTGACTGCCGTCGGACACTTTCAGATTTGAAACCGACGAAATTGTATTGGCCGGGCCAAACTGAGTGATTGACCAACTATAAGGATTCGCAGTTCCACTCACGTTGGTGATGGTGTAGGAAAGTTTGAAAGTGTTGAGCCCCGTAGGGATTAAATTCGCCTGAAAGCTGTACCCATTGCAATTGGAACAACCCGACTGGGACTGGCTATCGGCATAACCAGGTAAAGCAAGCACAGTCACGGCCGCAGCGAGAAGCAATGCTATCGAGCAGAAGTGCGAGATTCGACTCATCTAGTCATCTCTCTTAGTATGGGCTGGAGGTTTGCCGCCCCATGATTGCGTGCGAACTTCCAGAAGAAGGCCCCCAAAGTCAAAAGCGTTACGGCATATAGGCCCCAACTTGATGGCTCAGGCACGCCGGTAGGCGTTCCCGTACCCTCGGTGCTGATCGCATAGCAATTTGCTCGTGCATTGTCCAGACAGTTTCCCGAAGAAAGAAAAATCCAGTTCGCCAGTTCCGTGCAGTTCGAGCACGTGATGTCCATCGTAAACGTTAAAGATTGGCCTTTGCTCAGCTTTGATAATGTGCCTGTGCCGTTCGGTTCAACGCATACGGCCCCACCAATCGCTGTATTGCAATTAGCGTTACCGTTGTTTGATTTGCCGTCCGCCGCTAAGTAGGCTCCCTGATTCCCGTCCGACATCGTGAGATTCGTAGCAGAGGTAACGTTGCTTCCGTTTCCGAACAAGGTGATAGACCAGTTATAGGGATTCGCGCTGGCGCCGCTGACATTCGTGATTGTGTAAGTAAGCGAATAAGTGTTGCTGCCAGTCGGGGTAAGATTCGCCTGGAACGTGTATCCGTTACAGTTGCTGCATCCCGACACAGACTGGCTGTCGGCATAGGAAGGCATAGCGAACCCAATCACGGCCAGGACTAACGTGATCGCTATGGCGCTAAACCGCAAAATTCGATTCATTTCGGCTTCTTTCGTGGGGGAAAAAGATAAGCGGACTTTGCCCCACAAAGAGGCAGTACCACATAGCGTTACTTTAATACGCTCAGGAAATCTGTCAAGTCTGATAATTTTTGCAACGGTTGCAAGAGCTTGCAACCACAAGCTTTACGATCGGGGAGCTGGCACCGGCATGGCTTCTGTTCGCGATTGATTCGCGACGTTTTCGAGCCCCCGCAGAAGCTGGATAACCGGGTAAAGAGCCAGTAACCCTAACAAATAAAAGACGATACCCCCAGACCTGTGAAGCCAGCCATGCAAAAACCCGCGGTTTACATACAACGTCAGGAGTGCGATGGAGACGATTCTGAAGCCATTCTTAATGATAACGATGGGCAAAATCGTGAACAACAGCAGGCTCTTTGACCAAAAAGAACGTAGAAAAAACTGCCCAGCGACCAGCGTCGTTACGAAAAGCACAAGGCTCGAGCGGATGCCGCTGCACTCTTTTTCCACTTCGAGGTCGAGCGCCGGCAGATGCAGGATGAAACCTTCCTTCATCGTGGGCACTCCGAAAAGCCGCAGCAACCAATAAGCGACCGCTGCTGACCCTCCCTGAAGCCAGAAAACAGCTTTATCAATTACGATCCCGGGGATCGGCACCAGTAAAAGTAGCAAGAGCAGGGCGAAACGCATCTGCAAAAACGCCTCCACCCCGTAACAAAGGATAAATGCGGAGAGCCAGATCATGATCAGAGTCAGGATCTGAAGTGACAGCCGACCACTAGCCTCAGCCCGAAGCGCATGCGCGATCCATGCTGAGATCGCTGCGACCGCAAGCAAAATGGAACCTAAGACAGGGTTCGCCTGACGGCTGGATACGATGTCGTTCCGCTTGAGATAGATAAAATAAAGACTCAACGGAACGATAAAGAAAATATGAGTTCCCCAGTCGTGCTCAAAAGCGAAACGAGCTAAACTTTCAAGCGGCGCCCAAAAAGCCAGCATAGAGGCGAGCAGTAAGCACGCAAAAAGCGCGTGTTGTGTCGCTCGGCGAAATTTCGCTTTCGATGACAAGGCACTCATAAGTTATGGCCAATGAGAGTCACGACTGGGCTGCGGGTCTGCTTGCGGGTCGAGTTAAAGCCGACGCGCTGTGCAATTCGTAGGCTAACTTGCCGTCGATATTCCGAGCATACGCAACGCAGGCGCGCTCGCTACCTTCTCCCACGATTTTCCATTCGTTCCCATCTGGTATAAGCGTCATTTTGTTACGCGCCCGCCACCAATCATCGACGTCGGATGGAAGCGTGCACCAAATGTTCGCGGTGGTTTTTAGTTCCCTGATATATCCGAGCAACTCTTTGTAGAGTGACCGAGTATCACCCTGATGCAGATAATCAGGATGCACGATAAAACTGGCAAATCCATTTTTGCTTAAGATCAGGCCGATTTGCCGCCGCCAAAGATCGATGCTGCGCTGCTTAAGAAGGTGAACCAGCGTGTAGTCTTGCGTGGTTGTCAGCGGCAGTTCCAGAATGTTGCCAATGAAATAAGGCATCACCGTGCAACAGCCCCCGCGCTGAGGATCCAGATGCGCGACATTCGGGACCGACATGTCGAACGAAAACTCAAACGCGTCGTACCAGTCAGGCTTGCGATAGAGCACGCCGCATCGAAATGCCTTCGCACCCCAATCGCGCAGACGTTGGTTGATCAAGGCCGCTCGTCGCAGAAATTCGCTGCGATCATCAAACAATTTGCCGTCGTGGTTGAAATCTTGAACCCCTATTTCAAATCCGCGATTGCGAATCGAGTCTAAATACTCAGGTGTCACCGCGTATCGCCCTTGTGGAACAACCTGAAACGAGGCCTTGATTCCGAACGAATCGTCGAGGTCCATCAACGCAGACGAGGAATCTTTACCGATGCTACTTTCTACGTCATGGGTCATGACGAAGCAACTGGACTTGCCTTCCGGCCAGAACCAGATGAACGGTATTCGATCATGGCCGCTCGCTCTTAGTATGTCGAGAAGCAGCGCTTCGCACAGGTCTTCGACCGTTGTGTCAAGCGGCCAACTAGGAAAGGAAATCTTCTCCCAGTCCCGCACCTGAAACTTTTGAATTTGTTTTCGAAACGAAAAGGGTAACAATGGTCGCGTTGAGTAATAGACTTTTTTCGCGGTCGAACGAATCACAGAGTCCGCTCGCACGTACCGCTCCATGCGGAGATTGTCGACCACTTCCGAGGGATCGAAAGACAGGAAGGGAACCGAGTCTCGGGCAACCGAATCTTGCGCCGCATCGTACTGCGAACTCAATGTGCTGGCGCCCTGCGCCATTCGCCCGTAACAAGTTATGCGGGGACCGTAACGAAAGAAATCTTTTCTCTCGGAAAGGGAATCGATCAGGCCCAGTCTCAGCAGCGCCGCTGGAGATCGATAGCGTTCGATGAGCACTCGCTCCAGCTCGCCTGTGACTGGCATTTATAAGTTCTTCGCGCGCAATTATCTCATGCTAATTCCGCGGGTTTTGTAAGCAAGCAGCACATTTACTAGCCAAAATGTTTATAAAACAGTTTACCTCCGCCCACGAGTATCCTGGTTGGAGTAAACGGAATGTATTTTTCGAAATATCTTGTAGCATCAGTGGCAAACGACAGCGCTTTTTCTCTTGCGGGAAACCGGAAATAGTTCAACGCAAGTGGCCTGGCTCCGAGTCGATTCTTGAAAACAATCAGGCCGCGATCACCTGCATCTGAGCGCCCTAAGTCAAATTCCAATAGTCCTGACTGCTTTGCCACTTCAATTGCTCGCCAGAGAAGCGATTGCATTCCTCCAAGCCGAAAAAATCGTTCATCCGTGCAACCGTATTTGTAAGTCAGTGTCGTCTTGAATCGAAGCGTGACGATACTTGCGATCGGCGTTCCATTGAAGTAAGCAACTCGAACCACCAGCTTGTCGCCCATGCACCCGGCCAGAATCGAAAACCACTTGCGCGGTTGAGGCAAACGGCTGTGACGACGCCGGGTCACAACTAAGAGTTGGTAGAAGTGATCAAGCAGCTTTTCAGATGAACCTTCCGCGAATGAGACGCCCTCTCGCTCTGCGCGCTTAATTTTTCGTTGGGTGGAATCCTTATGCAAGCCGCGAAACAGTTCGCTCAGATCCCTAGAAAGATCGAGGGTATGAAAACAGAATTCGTCAAACTTCACAAAGTCCGTAGAGCCAAGTTTTGCATTCAGAGGCCGGCACTCGATGTATTTCCAGCCTTCGCCGGGCTGGGACTTTGTGAGCGAGTCTGCCAGTACATGAAGTTGCTCGGGCGACTCGACTAGCGGGTCACAGTGGTCGGAGAAGGGAAGGGAAACAAGTCGTTTACCTGTAATCCAGCTCCGAACGCTGCAGAAGACCCAGCCGTGGGTCAACCTCTGCCCCGGTTCGTTCGTGGTGTAAACGACAGGCTGATAGTCATAAGTTTGCCGCAAAGCTTGCAACCACCCTCTCGTGTGAAACACCGAAGCGGGAGGGTTCGACTCCAAAAAGTCCGGCCAGCGATCATCGAGGAGTGGATCAATCTGCCAGACTTTCATGCTTTTGCACCAGTCGCGCTTTAATCACCAAATCGTGTGAAGAGCCCGGGACCGTCGGATCCTGCGGTCTGCAGTAAGCAGAGGTAGTCCCTCGACCAGCGCGGTCGCTCCTATAATGCGATCGGCGGGATCCTTTGGATAAGTTGCTGGAAGTCCGAGGGCGCGCACACAGGCGCGGCCGCTTATCGGCAGGATGATGAAGCGCGTCTCGACCTCACGCAGGAAAGATTCGAGGCTGATGTCGAGACGGATGCGTCCTTTGCTCGAGAGCGTGACCAACTCCAGGAGAGTAATGTCGGAGATGGCTAAACCGTCCTCGTTTTGACGCGCGTTGTCGATGGCCACTCTTGCATTTTTGGAGAGGCGAGTTTGGTCGAGCGCCAACCAGGCGACAACATGAGTATCGACAAGAATCAGCTGAGTTCACCCCACTCTTCATGCGATATGGCAGCGGAAACGATATCGCCTGTGATAACTCCCTTGCCGGCGAGAAAATTGTAGATGTCATCTGCTCCTTTCTCGACAGGGACAAGCTTCGCTACTGGTTTGCCATGTTTTGTGATCACGACGGTCTCGCGTTTAGCCTGAACTTCATCCATGACCGCAAGACAATGAACCTTAAAAGAACCGGCAGCCATTGTTTTCATTTTGATTAAACGCCTCTAACCATGGTCATTATACCATGGTCGTAATGTACCATTCAATCCGGCTCGACATCCCCGGGAGAGCCATGCTGCGGCTTTGAGACTGAATCATCTCCAGCAGCGCGAAGGCCCAACCAAGCCTCAAATATCCAACGGGTGTTTTGGCCTGCCAACTGTGGAGTACCCTGCGGCGGATAAGAGTACCCGAGGCCTTGCCCGGTCCGGCATCGCGATTTGTTGCCGGTGCAGATGACACTATCGCTGCGTCGCAAAATAAGTAAGTGCCTCCGGCGGTTTTTATGCTGTTTTCGAGCATTCCCAAAAGCAGCCGTCCGACGGACGTGATCAAAAGACGCGATATGCGGGGCAAACCACTTTCCAGGCTGTTCCATCGCTAACAATTTTAATTGAGTCTCTGTATCTTTCTAAAGAATTAATATTCAAGGGGCGAGAGCGTATCTTGAAAGCACGAATTCCTGGCAGGAATTTCCTCGATAGTAGAATCAACCAAGTTCGATTACCATTTTCCGAATCAGGTTTCCCGGAGATAAAGTGCTACGAAAAGATTTATTACTCATGGTCATCGCAGTTCTTTCGATTCTGAGAACGCCGCCAAGGGCGCCGGCACAGGAGGAAGGGCAGCCTCCAGTTGAGCAGAAGAAGAATGTCCCATCGCCGCAACAGCTCCAGGTCGTCGCCGTTAAGGCGGGACATCTTTTTGACAGCAAATCCGGGCAAACGCTTAGTGATCAAATGATTTTGATCAAGGGCGATAAGATCACAGACGTAGGTGCCAGCGGCATCGTAACAATTCCCCCTGGGGCGCAGGTCATAGATCTAAGCCACGCTACGGTGCTGGCCGGTTTGATAGACGCCCACACGCATATTTTTTCGAGCAACGTCAGCTTCGTCAACACTAGTCGCGAGTACCGAACCTTGGTGGCCTTGTCGGATGCGCAAACCGATCTCCGAGCCGGGTTCACAACTTTGCGCGACTTAATGAGCCATGGGGGTGGGTACGCGGATGTCGATATCAAGAACGCGATTAATCGTGGACTTATGACCGGCCCGCGATTGCAAGTATCGACGCCTGGCCTGGTAGCAACCGGGGAAGGCACTGTGGGCTCATGGGAAATGAAAGTTGGCAATCGATATGATGTTGCGGATTCTCCGTGGGAAGCGCGTAAGATCGTGCGCGAAGAAATTCATTACGGCGCCGACTGGATAAAACTTCATGCGACTGCTGGCTATTGGTTCGATAGCGATGGGAAGTTGACGGTCGATTCCACATTCACGCTCGAAGAAGTTAAGGCAATCGTAGACGAGGCGCATCGCCATCACAAAAAAGTGGCATGCCACGCATTCGGCGGGGAAGGACTGAAGAGCTGTATCGAGGCTGGCGTAGATTCGCTGGAACACGGCAACGTGTTGGACGATGACGATATTAAGATGATGGTTCAGAAGCATATTTATCTCGACCTGACCGCTGAGCACTATCTGACTGAAGACTATTTGCCGGCTGATACGAAGGCCACCGGCGGCGAGAATAGCCTGGCGGCGCTTCAGGAAGCGAGCGCGCGGAAAGCCATCGCAAAGGGTGTGGTACTGACGTTTGGAAGTGGTGTGCACTCGACTCCTGGCGGAACACATGCACATGGGACCCAAGGCGCGGAGTTTGCCACCCTGGTGAAGTATGGTTTGTCACCGGTCAAGGCCATTCAGGCAGCGACTATTGTGAATGCGGAAATGATGGGCTGGAAAGATAAAATCGGATCCATCGATAAGGGAAAATTTGCCGATATCATAGCGGTGAGCGGAGATCCGGTAAAGGACATTACGGAGCTCGAGAGGGTTAAGTTTGTGATGAAGGGTGGGCAAGTTTTTCGAAACGATCTAAATCAGCATTCAGAGTAAAAAAATATGTTTAGTGCGAACTGGATATTAAACGAGCGATCATCAGTCTTAGCCAGAGATCGCCCTTGCTGTTTATGAAACATTTTCTCGCCAAGATTCGGTGGCCCTGAAACTGATCTGGTAGAGGCTAGACTTTCGTCTCCCCGCCTTGGGTTAATTGATGGCGCAAGCAAAGGCTTCCGTTCGTCGTGAGAAGTGTAATACTCCATTAATTCATCCTCGGTCAAGAGTTCCCCCCGCTTGCTTCTGCTCGGACCTTTTCGGAATATTCCCCTCGCAGTTTAGCCGCAGTTTGGTCGACCCTTAATGGCTCGCTTAGGTAGAAACCTTGGATTTCATCACATTGATGCGCTCGAAGGAATGACATTTGCCCTTCGTCTTCGACGCCTTCCGCAATCACCTTCAGATTAAGACTTTTTGCCATACTGATGATCGCAATCGTGATCGCCGCGTCATCAGGATTCGAAGCGACGTCTCGGATGAACGAACGGTCGATTTTGAGCTTGCTCACCTGAAACTGTCTCAAATAGCTGAAACTAGAATACCCAGTCCCGAAGTCGTCAATTGCTAGGGTCACTCCCATCGCCTTCAGTTCTTGGAGGACTGCGAGAGTCAAATCTCCATTAGCTAGCAAGAGGCTCTCTGTCAGTTCCAGGGTAAGGTACTTAGGGGCAAGACCGCTCTCCTCGAGCACTCGCTTAATGAGTTCGCAGAAGCCCTCATGACGGAACTGGACCGCCGATATATTTACCGCTATCGATGCTGCGCGAAGCTCTTCGTCTTGCCATTTTCGGGCCTGGCTGCAGGCCGTCCTGAGCACCCACTCGCCGATTTGCACGATCAGTCCGCAGTTCTCCGCAATTCGTATGAACCTATCAGGTGGTACCAGACCCAATTCCGGGTGTTGCCAGCGGAGGAGCGCTTCTAATCCAGTGATCCTTCCACTACCGATATTCATCTGCGGTTGGTACACCAGAAAGAATTCTTTCTTCTCAAGTGCGAGTCGCAGGCTGCTCTCAAAAGTCATTCGCTCTACCACCTGAGCATTCATGTCTTCCGTAAAGAACCTAAAGTTGTTTCGATAATCCTTAGCGCAATACATGGCAGCATCGGCATTCTTGATCAGGGTTTCGCCGTCGGTACCATGTTCCGGGAAAATGCTAATACCGAGGCTGCAACTAATGCTGAGGGAGTGCCCTTGAATGTCGAATTCTGCGGCCATTGCATTTATCATCCGCTCAGCCGCAACAGCTACGTCCGAGATGTTCTTTACGCTAGTCAGCAGGATGAGGAATTCGTCTCCGCCTAGTCGCGCCACTGTGTCTTGTTCACGTCCCCATATCTTAAGGCGTTCTGCGATGCCTTGTAGGAGAAGGTCGCCGACCGAATGTCCGAGGGAATCGTTGATGTTTTTGAACCGGTCGAGGTCGAGGAACAAAAGAGCAATTTTGTCGTTCTGACGACGAGCGCTGGCAAGCGCCTTAGTTAATCGATTCTGGAGGAGGGTTCGATTGGGCAGTCCTGTAAGCGCATCATAGTAGGCTAAATATTGGACCCGTTCCTCGGCAGCTTTGCGGTCGGTGATGTCCTCTATCGTGCCTTCGTGCAGCGCGATGTTGCCCTCGGCGTCACGCACGGCTCGCCGATTCATCAACACCCACTTTTTCGTGCGGTCTTTACGGTAAACCTCCACTTCGACACCACGCACAACGCCGTTGTTGGCCAGCATCTGTTCCAATTCATCCATGCGGCTGGGATCGACAAACAGTTGGCGTGCTACGTTCGGAACCTCCGCCAAGAATTGTTCCGGAGAATCGTAGCCGTGCATTTCCGCTAAGGCGCGGTTGACGCTTAGAGGACGACCATCAGGTGTCATCTGAAAAATTCCAACAACCGCATCCTCAAAGATAGCCCTATACTTTTCTTCCGCCTGCCCAAGCTGACCCTGCAGGCGTTTCAAATTGTCTAGGGACTGGCGGGACGCCTGAAGTAGCCGGATCAACACGCCATCCAAAAGGTGCTGCTTCAAGAAAACCAGGACGCCCATTACTAGCATGGTTCCTATCGTTAGCAGCACCCGGTAAGTACGTACGCGCCCGGGCGTGTTTGGAGCAAACTCGGCCCAGGCTACCATCAGTGGAGTGGAGAAGACCGCTACCATCGCCACTCGCGCAGCCCAGATAGCGTGCTCTTTTTCGGTCGTTATATCGGTAGTTACCGCAGGTTGCCCTTTATACAAATTCATACGGGTAACGAAGCCTGCGCCAATAAACCAAACCATCGCCGCCAGCAATGGAACGTCATAGAGGCTGCCTGTGTAATAGACGTGATAATCAATAGCAACGCTGGCGATAACGGAAATGAGGGCATACAAGCAACTGGCACCGAGCCAGTGAGCATAAATAGTCTTCCAAGAACCCAGACTGCTGCGCCAAAAAAGCAACAGGGCAGCCACAAAGACAAAGTGCTCCGCCAGGTACGCGACATCGAAACTGTGACCATAGACCCGTTCGTTTGGCGAAATATACTGCCAAGGAACGACGGCAAAAAGATAAAGATATAGCCACCAGATGAGCAAAAGCAGGAAATCAAGCGAGCCGACACGAACCGACCGGCCCGCCTGGCGGACATGAGGCTGCACCGCCAAAGCAGCCATCATGGGTACGATATGCAGGAAGAGAACGATATCCCCCCCAAACGGATTCGGAACTTCCTGGCGTCGATAAACTTCAAAGTATGTCCAAAGGACTTGCGCCGAGAGCCACAATCCAAACCCGAAAGTCATCAACCAGCAAAAAAGCCTAGTTCGGCCGTCATTGTGGTGGGCAAGCGGAAAAACAGAAAGCAAGGCACCCAGTAGAAGAATGCATTGAGTGAGGTCACCAAACGCCGTCAACGGGAATGACGGCTTCATCGACAGAGAGAAGACTAGCTGGGCACACACCAGCAGCGAACCAGCTACCACCCATGCCCTCACTGGCCCGACTGAATACGAACCCATAGGGCTATTTTAGGTGCGGAGAAATTTATGCCAGAGTTACCCAGGTAACGTTTCGCTATCGCCTCGGCGATTTTTCGTCAACACTCTGGTTTTCCGTGCCGACTTCGATCCGAACATCACCTTCCGAGAGCTAGTGCGCCAAGTTCGGTCATACGCGCTCGACGCTTACTCGCATCAGGATGTGCCATACGAAAAATTACTCCCAGAATTGGTCCCGCAACGTTGGATCAATACCAGCCCCTTGTTCCAGGTGATGTTCACCTTTCAAAACATTCCGAAACAGATATTCGAAATTTCGGGATTAGAGATGGAAGAGCTGGACTTTGAGACCGGGATTGCCAAATTCGATCTTTCCGTAGAGGCGTTTGAAGACGATCGCTTTCACTGCCGCTTCGAATACAACACAGACTTGTTCGACATGACGACCGTTCTTCGCCAGATGTCGCATTTCCGCAATCTGATTTTGGCCGGCTTGAAGAACCCCGACGAGCCAATTGCGCTCATCCAGCTGATGGATGCGAGCGAATTCGACCGAACCGTTTTTGAATGGAATGACACCGGGGCTGTTTACTCGAAGCAGGGCCGCGTTCATCAAGTGTTTGAAGAGCAGGCGGCCCGCGCTCCAGATGCAACCGCGCTGATTTATCGAGACCAGGAATTTAGCTACGCGAAGGTGAACGAACAGGCAAATCAATTGGCGCACTTCTTGAGCAAGAAGGGTGTGCAATCCGGGTCGCTAGTTGGAGTGTCATTGGATCGATCACCAGAGTTAACGATTGCCTTGCTCGCAGTATTAAAAACCGGGGCCTCTTACGTTCCGCTCGACCCCATTTATCCCGTCGAACGCCTGGCCTCGATGATTGCAGATACCGAGGTTATCTGCGTAATAACCATCAGCCAGTTGCGGAACAAGCTTCCGGAGTCGCAGCGCGACTTAGTTTTACTAGACCGTGAAAAGGATTCGTTAAAGAAAGAGCCGATTGCAAACTTCGCTTCAAAGCCTTCAACTGGCGAATCGGAGCGTCTCTACGTGCTGTACACGTCGGGTTCTAGTGGGCGTCCGAAGGGGGTAGAAGGAACGCACCGAGGAGCTTTGAACCGGATGGAGTGGATGAGGGAGCGCTATCCGTTTCAGGCAGGGGAAGTGGACTGTCAGAAAACGAATGTAGGATTCGTCGATTCGGTGTGTGAGATTTTCGGCCCGCTTTTGTCGGGAGTTCCGAGCGTGATCTTGCCGCAGGAGGCGGTGCTGGACCCGGAAGTGATGGTGCGGACGCTAGGGGATAACCGGGTGACGCGAATAATTTTGGTGCCGCCGCTGTTACGGGCGCTGCTCGAGCATGCGCCGAATCTAGGGGAGCGGCTACCGCACTTGAAGCTGTGGTGGTGTGGTGGGGAGATGCTGCCGTGGGAATTGGCGAAGATGTTCAGGAAGGCGTGTCCGAGAGCGACGCTGCTGAATATCTACGGATCGTCGGAGGTGGCGGCGGACGTGACTTGGCACGAGGTGAAGGCGGAGGAAGAGGAGACTGCGGAGATGGAAGCGGCGACCTCGGTGCCGATCGGACGACCGACCAGCAACAGCCAGGTTTATGTGCTGGATGAGCGGACGAATCCGGTTCCGGTCGGAGTGCGCGGTGAGATTTATGTAGGGGGCGCGCAGCTGGCGCTCGGCTACTGGCGGCAGCCGGAGTTGACGGCAGAACGATTTGTGAAGAATAGGATTGCCCCCGAGAAGTCCGAAAAGCTTTACCGGACGGGCGATATGGGGCGCTGGCGTGTGACGCGAGACGTGGCGGGGAGAGAGACTGGCGAACTGGAATATCTTGGCCGCTTAGACAGTGAAGTGAAGGTGCGCGGGATGCGCATCGAGTTGGGTGAGGTTGAGACGGTGCTTGGCCGGCACGAGTGGGTAGCGGAAGCGGTAGTGGAGTTGAGTGGAACGGGCGTAGAGCAGCGCTTGATCGCGTATGTAGTGGGCAAGGAAGGCAAGGCGCCGAGTGCGCGAGAGTTGCGGCGGTATGTGCGGACGCAGCTGCCGGAACACATGGTTCCTGCGAGTTTTGTGAAGGTGGATGAGTTGCCGCTGTTATCGAGCGGCAAAGTGAACCGGCGGGCGTTGTCGGCGGTACCGGGAGTGAGCTTGGCGGAGCAGATCGTGGTGGCGCCGCGGACGGAGGTAGAGCAGAAGCTGGCGGCGATGTGGGCGGAGGTCTTGAAGCTGAAGGAGGTAGGCGTGGACCAGAATTTTTTTGAGCTGGGCGGGCATTCGCTATTGGTGTTGCAGGTGATGTCGAGGATCCGCAGGGAATTTAATGTGGAACTAGCCGTGCGAACAATGTTTGAGCAGCCGACGATCGCGGGCCTTGGAGTCGAAGTAGAAAAAGCGCAGGCAACCGGGATAAAATCGCGGACACCGGCACTGCGGCGAAGACCGCGACCAGCGCCGAATGTGAGCTTGGAGGCGTTGCTGGCACAACTCGAGACCCTCCCCGCAGACGACGCTGAAACATTGCTTAAACGCGTCCTCGATGCAAAATCATCCGACGGAGCTGAAGCTGTGGGCCAGGAACCGGAGCCTTAGTCAGTAAACTCGACTAGATTGTAACTACATATTTCTGATTTATGTATCCACGCACTCGTGCAACTCTAGGCTAATGAGCCGCCCAAGCCCCTAGCGCTGACTGTCTGAATGAACGCCTATGGCCGCTTGAATTGCGCCGGAGGACGAAATGCCATTTTCGCCGTCTCTCGCAGGCCAATCGCTTTTGCTCAGAACCAGGACCGAAATGACCTGCCACCAGATGTGCGGCCACATGGCCCAATCGGGTCCGAGCAAAAAAGAACGCCCAAACCTGCAATGTGTAATCGTTTCAAAAGCGAAACACCGCGCTAATGGTCGCTACGCGCCAGTACCTGCAGCCATCCGGCGATTGAACGTTTCATCATCCGCCGAATGGAGATCAACCCAATCCTCGTCCGACATTGACTTCCGCCATGTAATCAGTGGGAGCGCATCTGGTCCAACCGGATACCTCAGCTGCCATGTCCCGTTTTTCGCGACCTCCAGCACTTTCGCCGCGACAACCTTCGGCGAGACTGGAGCCTCCGAGAGATTGGTCGCGAACCAAGTCGCGATCCGTGCCCGGTGTGCGTAGAGCGAAGGCACATTCTCGACGATGCGTCGTGCCATAGCGGTGTCAACGATGCCAGGCTCAACCAATGCAACCCGCACTCCGAACGTCTTCATCTCGCATGCCAGTCCTTCGGACAAGGCCTCCAGTGCCCACTTTGAGGCGCAATACGCCGTCGCCGGGGGCTGGCAAAAGGTTCCGGCGACAGAACTGATATTAATGATCGTGCCTTTGCGACGCTCTCGCATCGAAGTAACGACCGCCTGGATGCATCGCAGCGCGCCAAAGTAATTCGTTTCCATGGACGCGCGGAACTCTTCGATCGAAAGCTCTTCGATGGACCCAAAACGCTCGATACCGGCGTTGTTCACCAACACATCGATTGGTCCATGTTTTGCAACGATCCCTCTGATCGCATCGCGGACGGAGTTATCGGAGTCAACATCCATCGCCGCAATCGTAATCGGCAGCTTCTCGCGGGCGATTATTTCGGGCAGCGTGGGACACTGCTCCGGGTTGCGCATGGTCGCGTGCACCTGGTGCCCGCAGCGTGCGAACGCCAGCGTCGTCTCGTAACCGATCCCTTTGCTCGTGCCGGTGATCAAAACCGATTGCATAGCTACTCCACGGAAGTACGTCTTCGTTGCGGCAGCGATTGTAGACGGTCCGCCAGCAGTCTGCAATTGCGCAGGTGCCGCCATGAAGAGTGCAGCGATTCGGATTACTTAGGGAACGATATTTCACGGTTTCACCAGCCAGTGCTCAACTGTCGGAATACGGGCTAACGGGAAGTCGACCTCATCTAATTTACATCGACATTGTTTCCGGTTAGCCGACAATCCAGCAGTTGGCTCCTGTAATCACTACAAGCGCGTTTGTCGTTACCTATGTGGTGAACTTCCCACAACTAAGAGTCGGTAGAAGTGATCCAGCAGCTTTTCGGATGAACCTTCCTCGAATGAGACACGCTCTGCTCTGCAGGTTGTGCTCGCAGAGGCTCGAATAGGCCCCCTCTAGCCGATTGCGGAAGTGCACGATACTCTCTCTCTCGCTTTTCATATTTACGCGTCACCCTGCGGTCCACCTCGACCTTGAAGTCGAAGCTGAATTCCTTGCGCCGCTCGTCTCTGAGTAATAACTCCACCGTTACACGCGACTGGTCGTGGCATTCGCGGGGAACAGAGGTGTAGCCGTGCGCGATGATCACTCCCTCGACTTGGCGACGGCGTAAAGGGAGCTCGCTTATCAGCCACCGGTTAAGAACGGCGGCCGGGAGGTGACAAAACCCGACGATTAGATTCTCGTAATATAAGCTTTCTTCTGGATCACATAAATCAAGTGACCAATTTTCCCATGGTGTGATCAATGCGATGTGCGTAACCAAAATCCCAGATTTCTGAATGGTCATCTTGGCAGGCACAACAACTACAACCTCGTTCAAAAGTAGTTCGTAAATACCGGCCAATTCATAGCCCGTCTGCTCTAACGTGATCCAATCGGGTTCGTGCAGACGATCGAGGGGGCGGCCGATGGGAATGCCCATTCCTTCAAGCTGTGACAGGCTGTTACGGTTTTCTTGATCTTCGGTTTTGGTGAGCCTCGACTTTCTTGTTGGCATTGCTCCCCCGATTTCTAATATGTTGTACGTTACCTCCATAACCTACATAACCTCCATAAGTCATTTACAAACATTGGGTTTCGTCTGGCACTCGGGACGACCATCGTATGCACGTTATGCGCATGGCAAATCGTAAAATCGTGCTAATTTGTGCACGCTTTGGCTAGTGCCTACACCAAGCACAACCTCCCGCCCAGAGCTTCTAGTATGCCGAGGAATATTCAGGTCACGAAGCTTCCAGCCGATTTCTTCAGCTCGGTATGTGAGAGTTTCTCCCCGAGATCGTAGGAGTGCGTTCACCAAGTTCGTAAGTTCATCTACCCTTACTGCCTTCTGCTTTCGGTCGTGAATAGTGCCTTGCAATATTTCAACGATCGCGCAGTTGACGTCACAGGAGCGTTGGCCGCGGGCCTCCTCGTCTTGTGGTCGGAGCAGCTCAACCGTATCGCGTGCCAGTTCCGAATCTTCCGGAAAGCATGCCGCTAGAGTGCGGGCGATCGCGCGCGTTGCAGAGGTAAATCCAGAGACATCAGCTGACTCACGCACCTTTCCGAAGTTCTTCAGCCGGTACATCAAAAGGCGCGGCTGAAAATCGTTAGCAATTTTGTTTTGAACCTGCTCATCCAACGCCGAGGATTGCAATTGTGATGGCGTCAAAGAAATGTGGATCCCTCCACCGCCAAAAATACCGAGCGCATGATCGTTCCCGCAGAAGATCGCTTTCGGACCATAAAGATCGACGACGCTTCCTCGGTTTCCTGGCAAGTGCAACCCGCGGTAACTCGATTCGCGGAACAGTCGCTGCATGCTGGGGTTCATTTGTTGCTGGATGAGAAGCAAGGTAAGGGATAATTGCGTGGGCAATGACCGAAAGCTCGCCTGAGTGACCCCAGTCAACATCAGGGGGTGGCGACACAGGCAGCTGAGCAGACGCAACACATCAATTCCCAGTTCATGATCAGGCCCAGAAATCATCAAAGTTGCAGCGGTTGTCAAGCAATCAGCCAACCAAGTGCTGATGGCAAAACGGGAGAGCAGACTTGACTCCCGTTCCGGAAAATGCAAATGCTTCTTAAACAAATCGGTGATAGCGGCAAGCAGGACGCCGGCCGAGCCGTAGTCGTGACACCGGGAAGGGAACCGCGTTGCCCGGCATAGACTCAGAGGCAGTTGAGGTGGCTTGTAAATGCAGTCGCCATGTTCGACGCGCAATCCCACAATCGCTTTGCTCCCGGTCCATAGCAAGAGATCGGGTTTATCCAGCCCAGAAGAACCGGAGACCAGTTCGATCATCGCACCATCGCCGAAGACTTCACCAGCGCTGATGATGCAGCTGTTAGTCGCCGTTCCACTCGCCTTCGAAATGGGCTTTTCTCGGCTCCGCGATCTTGGAATCTTGGGTATCGGTTTCAAAGTAGATAATTTACGCATTTTTGAAAAACTCCTCCGACGCGCCCCTCCTGGGGGGGGCGGTACAAACTCTGCGACAGTCCGCCCAAGATGCAGTGAGAAACCCTGCAGCATTCGGGCAAAATATTCAGAAGGAGATACGTTGAAGACGATGCTTAATCATCCAAAGGAATAGATATACGTTCGCGACAATACTTGTAGATCGCAGCTTACGATCGATATGCACTCGGGTATTGGCATACCCAAGAGTTACCCTACGAATCTTATCTATGTTTGCTCCAAATCCATGAAGTTGTCAAGACCGAATGGTTGTATCAGCATGCCATCCCAACAGCAAGCGGGGCGCGCAGCGCAGCATTGAGTGTTAGCGACAATGCTGCCGGCAGTCCGCAGCACGTTTCTCTCATGACCCGATCCGCATTCTGCGCGATGTGGAGACGGCCGAAACAGGGGCACTAATGTACCAACCTGAAGCCAGAGGCGGCATGACCGGATAATGTCGTAATCTTTTCGTCCGTAGACATATAAAACAATTGCTTGATCGTTGTTGCCACTTCGGCTCCCGCCCCCCGAACACCTGCCACTTGCCATTGACGCCGGGAAAAGGAGACACGTCGACCTCCGTGTTGCCGGTCTCATTAAAAATTTCAAAACGTGTCTACTATGCATAGCATGAATCAGAGTCCCGATAGAGCGCCGCATGGGGCGACTACGTCGTGCCGGAATCCGACTGGGCCAGAAGTTATAGCCCACAGTGGACCGGAGGACAATCAGTCCGTATCTTGCTTGCGCCCAGCACCACTTTAAGCGGTGATCGCCTCTACGATGGAATACGGGCTGGCCGTAGGCATTACACGCAAGAACCGCCATCCCGAGTCGGCAAATAACCGCGCAAATTCATCCGATGTCCGCTCGCGCCCGCCTGTGAGGACTAACATGTTGATGTCGAGACTGTGGCCGAAGTGTTCGCCTTGCCCCGCCGTCCACGCGCTTGCACTAGGCAACATAGTTTCGATCACTAACAGCTTCGCCGCACCTGACGCCGCGCTACGGATCTGCTGTAGGATCTGACGCGATTGCTTGTCGGTCCAATCGTGGAGGACCTCCATAACCATGTAAGCGTCGCAGGATGGAAGCGGGCCGCGAAAAAAGTCACCGGCTTGCAATGTCAATCGGGTGCCGATTGCCTGATCGGGTTCAACGCGCTCGATGACATGTGCCTGGTCAAATAAAACCCCGCGCGATTTCGGGGACGATTTCAGTATTGCCTTGAGCAAGTGCCCGAGGCCTCCACCAATGTCAGCAATTGTGCCAAGCTGGGAAAAGTCATAGGCCGCGATGACGGGTGAAATTGCACTTTGGGCCTTCGACTTCATACCCGCGTCGAAGATCTCCGTTTCCCGGGGATGCTCTTTCAAATATGCAAAAATGTCGGTCACTGCCGGCTTGCCGCTGCGAACTACCTCCTCAAGCGCTCCCCAGCTCTTCCAGAAAACAGGAAGGCCCACCAGGCGGACATATGCTCGCATCGACTGCGGATGGTCGCTGCGTAGTGCAAGAGAAAGGGCGTTGTGCTCGTATTTACCTTCATTCCGACGGAACACGTCGTGCGACGCTAGAAGTCGCAGCACTCGGTCCAACGCATCAGCGTTAACGCCGACTTCTGCAGCAAGGTAGTCTGCTGACCGGGGTTCCTCATCGAGTGCGTCTGCGACCCCCAAATCCGCCACCACATGTAAGGCTCGTGGCAACCAGTAGCCAGCAGAGATCTCCACCAGCTTCATCACCGATTCACGTTCTCCAGCATTCTCGCAGATTGCAATTGAGTGCGATTCCATAGCCCCTTACGTACTGAGCATACTACTTCTCGCCGGCCAAAAATTTCAAAGAATAAATGTCTCGCATCGTCCGGGTGGGCGGACCGGCTACACGTTTCTGATCATCGCCGTACCAATCTCGGGTGTCTAAAGTTGGTAGTGCCCTTTGACGTGTTTCCACGCGCTGATACGAAATCGAATCTGACAAAAGGCTTTCCAGTGACGGGATAATCCTTGCCGTCGAGCTTGCTTCGTAGCCAATTCTGACGCGCTCCCCTTGTCGTCCGAGTAAGTTCTCACCGAATGCGAGGCCGGGGGAGCACCACGCCGCCTTCGCATCGATTAGGAAAAGCGTCCGCGTGCAGAAGCCTGGCCGACAGTCGATAGCGGCCAAAGTTGGAATGATGGTAACCACCTCATTATCAGTATTTATTCGGGCATAAGGAACGATTGCCGGGTCACAGCACAAGCCGCGATTGGCCAGCATCCGAAAGCCAAGTTCACGACGCAGTTGCCCCGCCAGCGTTTCAACGAGTGACTCGGAGGCTGGTAACGAACCCACGCCCGCCCTTCGTAAATTGCTGTATATTTCGTGTCAGTATGACGATCCACAGAGGTTAGAATCGCTTCGCGTCGGAGGAAGACATCGTGATCTCTAACGAAGATGGAAGGCTGAATGCCCTACGCCAGTACAGAATCTTGGACACAGTCCCGGAGCAGGCATTCGATGACCTAACGCTGATCGCTTCGCAGATCTGTGGTACCCCGATCGCCCTAATCACTCTGGTGGACGAGGACCGCCAGTGGTTTAAGTCGCGGGTTGGTCTTGAGGCCCGGGAGACCTCGCGTAGCGTCTCCTTCTGCGCACACGCCATTCGCCAACAAGGCGTTTTTACCGTAGCCGATGCGTTGAATGACGCGCGATTCCGCGACAACCCGCTTGTGCAGGGCGATCCGCACATCCGTTTTTATGCAGGGGCCCCGATCACGACGGAGGATGGCTACGCGCTTGGCACTCTGTGCGTGATCGATTATGTCCCGCGTAAGCTCACTGACGATCAGAATCACGCGCTCCAGGCGCTTGAGCGCCAGGTGGCAGCGCAACTCGAACTGCGGCGCAACCTTGAAGAGTTGCGCGTCGCTCTCGAAGGCATCAAGACGCTCACTGCTCTTATCCCCTATTGCTCTACCTGCAAACTAAACATCGTAATTCCCGCCGATCTGGCAGCAATGGGAAAGGTGACCTCTGGCGTGAGTGAACTCCTCGCGAGCAAACGATGGCCCGAGAAAGAGATTATGGACGTCGAACTCGCCTTGGATGAAGCGCTGGCAAACGCTATCCGCCACGGTTGCAAGAACGATCCAAAAAAGCAAGTGCAGTGTTGCGTCACCTTTGACTCGACAGGGGAACTCGTCATTGTAGTCCGCGACCCTGGAGCAGGGTTCGATGTGGCGGCCGTGCCCAACCCGCTCGAAGGCGACAATTTATTTAAGGGAGGCGGGCGAGGCGTATTCCTGATCAATCAGTTGATGGACACCGTCGAGTTCACAGAAGAGGGTCGCAAGGTGCTAATGCGGAAACGACCGGACACGATGCTAAAGTCGGACCCCGATTCTAACCAAAACTCTTCCTAAACGAGGTGGTGTCTGGATGTTGGTCTGACGTTGCAAAGAGATACGAACGCATCGCAGGATGAGAGCTTTGTCTTTGTCGGCCCGCCATGCAACGAGGCATTACCATCGCATGAGCCACAACCAAAAACCGAATTGTGCACAAGCCGGACGGTAGAAGGCGATCGCGATCAGGCCGGGAACGGCTGAGACGGCCGGTCGGAAGGGAACATGCGGATCTCAGTATGCCTTGAAGTCCAGTGAATGATGGCTTGAAGCGGGTTACGCCAGGCACTCCTGCCAAGCTATAGTTAGTCGGAATCGCATGCTCATTCTCACATCGAGCCCGTCCAAAAATTCATCGAACCTCGCGCCGGTTCTGGCCGCGTTACGAAAACGGAAAAATGTCACGCCACTGTGTGCTACATACCGGCCAAAATTACGAGGCAACATGTCGCACGTGTTCTTTGAGCTAAGGTAAGAGCCTCGAGACAACCCTCGAATCTCTTGAAGAATAAGGGTGTCCACATTTATTGGAAGACTCCATTAGCTTGACTCAGGGGTGTAATAAGGGCTAGTTTATTGCCACGGTTAGTCCCGCTTCAGTCAACGCATCCATCCCAGGGGTAGCAGGACAATCCATATACAAATCGAAGGAGAAATATGCACCCATCGTTGGCTCGGGACACCTCCCAGCCCTTGGCTCCGTTGCCTACCGTCGCGCTCGCATTGCTTGTGTTGATCGCCTGCACTGCCAATTACTCAGCCGCTCAAATCTATACACCGCTCTATGAATTCGGGGCTAAAGCTGGAGACCCCGAAAACCCTCGATATTCGGGTGTAATCAGCCAGGGCCGCGATGGCAACCTGTACAGCACCGCGCCGAATACTCCGCTCGGGGCCTGCTCCTACTGCGGCGCGGCATTCAGCATAAACCCATCCTCAGGAGTTCTCACGGTTTACGACTTCAAGCCGACTGGTACAGGCTATTCACCTCTTGGAGGTCTTTCGCTGGGAAACGATGGGAACTTTTACGGCACAACACAGAATTCGGGAATTTTCAACGCCGGAACCATTTTCAAGCTGACACCGAGTGGGACCCTCACCACGTTATATAACTTCGGCACTTGCAAATATCCGTGTATCGATGGCTACATTCCAGATTCCCCTCCGGTTCAAGGCGCGGACGGAAATTTTTATGGAACCACACCCCACTCCGAGGATGGTACGGGTGACGGCATGGCGTATCAAATAACCTCGACGGGCAAATACAAAATTCTTCATGTATTCAGCTTGAGCAGTGGTGGATACACCCCCAATGCGCCCTTCATTCAAGGTACCGATGGTAGCTTCTACGGAACAACGACCGCCGGCGGCAAGTCTCTATCGAGTACTTGTGTCGCCGCGTTTGCTTCCTTTAGCTGCGGGACAATCTTCAAAATGACGGCCAGTGGTCAAGTCACATTCCTCCACGAGTTTGTTCAGACGGACGGCGCAGGGCCGATCGGTCCGGTAACTCAAGCGAGCGATGGCAACTTCTATGGCACCACGTCTGAGGGTGGGGCGAAAAAATTGGGCGTCGTATTTAAGATGACACCCACGGGCGCGTTGACAGTCCTCCATAGCTTTAACGGCCCCGACGGCCAGAATCCCGATGCCGGCGTAGTGCAAGCCAGTGATGGCAATTTCTACGGCACGACTTCAGCTGGGGGCACTCTTGGTTATGGCACCATTTTCAAAGTCACATCCGCGGGCGCGTTTTCCGTACTCTACAACTTTGACAACACTCATGGCGCTACCCCGGAAGTAACGATGGTGCAGCATACCAATGGGATTTTGTACGGCGACACCAACCGTGGTGACACGCAAGGCGGCGGAGTATTTTACAGTTTGAATGTCGGCGCTCCCCCATTCATCAGACTGCAAAACACCAGTGGCACAGTGGGAAGCATGGTCAGCATCCTCGGACAAGGTTTCACGGGAGCTACTGCTGTATCTTTCGGCGGAGTGAATGCCATTTCCTATATTGTTTCTTCGGGTACGTATCTGACCGCCAAGGTCCCGGTGGGTGCCAAAACCGGAACCGTCGCTGTGGTTAGTCCGGCTGGCAACTTGACTAGCATCAACCAGCAATTCAAAATGATACCGACTATTACTATCATATCGCCGAGCAGCGGGCGTGTTGGAACCGCAGTCAGTATCAACGGCACCGGCCTCACGCAAACCACGAAAGTGACGTTCGGGAGCGTGAACGCCTCGTTCACCGTAAAGTCCGACAGCTCGGTGAGTGTCACCGTTCCGGCAGGGGCGAAAACCGGGAAAATCACCGTTACGACTGTGGGCGGAACAGCTATTTCGGCAACATTTACTGTTATGCCATAACAAAATAATTTGCGGGAGGGCGCGCCAGCCCTCCCAATTTGTTCAAGCACGGCCCGGTCTACCGGACATGAGAAGATGTGCGAGGTGTTGAACGCTGGTATCGGTGCATTTGGAGGAAGGGAACCCTTACGCGCAGCCGTAACGTTTCCCAAGATCACAACTATCCCGCGTATGTTCGAGGTTAGGCCTACGTTGCAGCGAAAAATGGCGCACCTGCCGTCGTCGAGTTCCAGAAAATTGTCAACCGCTGCGGCATAGTAGTGGCCTGCAAAACAGGAGTCTTGGCTCGTCTCGCTGTGGGCGCGCCTACGCGATCGTAGGCGACAGTGCCAAAGCGAAAACCGCGTATCAGGATTTTCGCGCTGTGGAAAGACGCTGAACCCGACATTCCCATTCTGAAGCAAGCTGAGACGGAGTACGCGAAGCTGCAATAGCCGGATCAGGAGACAGTCTTTTCACGTCGGCCACCGTTCACTAATGACTGGCGCAAGCAGCAACTCCATTAATGCCCACAACTATTCCGGTCGAACCTTTAGTTATCCCGTTAGGAGAGTTTAGCCGACGCCCCGGAAGTTATCGTTGGGTGGAGCGCTGTGAGGGGAAATAGTTTAATCCTAAGTAAATTGAGGGCCGCAGCGTGAGAAATTGCCTAAGCAAATGAAGAAAAACAAATTCAAGGCAAAAATTGAAGCAGGCGCCGGCGGAGGGGCTTATGTGCTTTTTCCGTATGATACCGAGAAGGAATTCGGCACCAAAGCAAGAGTCCCTGTAAAGGCGACTTTCAACGGTCTACCTTATAGCGGTTCACTCATCAAGTACGGCCATCTCCTTCACAGTCTAGGGATACCTGCGTTTGACAACCTGATTTGGCCCCACCTTGATACTCACATTTGGCCCCACCTGTATTAATAAGGATGGCTGTCCGGTCTTACGGTTCCAGCCAGGATGGGGTGCAGGGGAAGGAACG
>JANYKL010000005.1 GCA_025361625.1 Acidobacteriaceae bacterium | reverse complement strand
GCGTAGAGTTGATCGCCGATGAAAGCGACATCGGCGACACCGAGCGTGTCCCCGTTCGCGGCTAACCCCGATGGAAGCCCTTGCACCAGGGTGGAGCGCGCTCCACCCGAAGTCACCTTGGAGATTCGAGCCGTCAGTCCTCCCGTGAGAGGCCCCACCGGAGGCGGCGCCTGCGGGCATTGCCCCGCGGTCGAACGGGTGCCGCCGGTCCCTGCCTCCGCCACATAGAGGTTGCCGTCCGGCCCCCATTTCAGACCACGAGGATTGGTAAATCCCGTGGCAAATACGGAAACGTTGGAAGATGTTTGCGAATACGCTGCGAGCGTACTGAGGACTATCGCGCTAAGAAATAACCACCGGAATCTTTTCACTGGAATTCTCCTTCTCGTTTGAAGAACTAGAACCCGAGCCTGTGGGCTCGTGCAGAGCGGGGCCGATTAGCCGCTGAGCAAATCAACCGAACCGCGGTGGAAGTGCTGTATTACTTTGAAATGGTTTCGGTCTGGTTTTGGGCGCGGAATTCTTTCCACGCCCGTCAGCTAAGGCGCTATCCTTTTCTTAAAAACAGACGAGAAAGTAGCCACGTATAAGCTATTTGGCGAGCCGGGGGCCAATGCCAAACCAGACACGTCTAAGTTCGTCAGGCCAGGATTGATCGCATACCACGTCTCACCGGCGTTGTTACTCCGGAATATTCCTGCGCCTTGCGTTCCGAAGTAAATGACGTTAGAGTTTTCCGGATTCACTTGGATCGAGCCCGTGCGCGACGACGGAATTCCTGGCAGTCCGGCGTTTTTGGTGATGAACGTTGCGCCTCCATCAACACTCTTCAGCACGCCAGTCGCGTCAGAAGTGCCGACATAGACAATGTTCGAATCGGTGGGATCTACCGTAACGCTGATTGCACCGGTGGCATCGACTTTGTGCCAGGTCGCGCCCGCGTCCTGGGAACGCCAGGTGCCGCGATCACGGTCGGCAAAATACACCGTGCCATGACGATGCGGATCGGCCGTGATCCCTCGACCACCCAAATTCAGAAAATGATCCGGAGGAGCATAGGGGGCACGATCAATGCGGTGGAAGGTTTCGCCGAAGTCGGTGCTCTTCCAGATACCGTTTGTCGGAATCCCAAGATTTCCGATGGTAGCGACGTAGATCGAGTGGTCGAACGAGTCGACGGAAACAGCCGTCGAATAATTCGTGTTTCGTCCAAATCGCCGGCGCTGCCAATGCCTGCCGTGATCCTCCGACTTGAAGACGCCTCCCGCGTCCGATCCTGCATACACGCGGCGCGAGTCTTGCGGGTCGAAAGCCACTCCGCGGGGAGAACGCGCGACGAGGCCGTTCGTGCCACCGTCCGCCCAGGTGGTGCCTCCATCTTCGGTGACCAGGATGCCACCGTCATTGGTTGTGAAAAACACATGATTGGAGTCGGCCGGGTCGACTGCGACTGCGTGGCCCTCCTGACAAGAGCAAGTCTTCAGTTGCTCCCACGCAAGCCGGCGCCATTTTGAATGCTTGCGAGCCGGGAGCACAAATGCTCCATGAAAGTTCGTGCCTGCGTAAACCGAGCCCTCGCTATCGACGCTGAGCATGAGAGCCATGCTCCTCGGCATGCCGGTATTTTTCCAAGTAACACCGCCGTCGTCGCTTACAGAAACGCCGCCGCCAGCCGTTCCGGCATAGAGATTGTCGCCGCTCTTTACGATCGACAAAACAACGCCGACTGCGGGTGAGCCGACGCGTGCGAAGGAGTTGCCGCCGTCGATGCTCTTGTACACGCCATCGCCGTTCGATCCCGCATAAACAATATTCCCGTCGTCAGGATCGACCATGAGTCCATAAACCGTAGAGTCGACAGACACGCTGTGCCAACTCTTTCCGCCGTCGATAGACTTGAAAGCTCCATCGCCCGTGCTGCCCGCGAATATCACACTGGGGTTGAACGGGTTGATCGCGATGGAGAAGATCTGGGTCGGCCCCAGACCATGCGAGGCTGATCGCCAGGTCTCGCCGCCGTCGATTGTTTTGCTCACGCCGCCAAATAGTTCGGACGAATAGATAATGTTGGAGTTGGTAGGATCCATTACCATTGCCAGACCTCCACCGGCGCTTTGCGCGGCCCATGTCATCCCACCGTCGTTTGTCTTGAATCCACCGGCATAGACAACATTAGGATTGCCAGGATCCATAACCAACGACGAAACGATAGGGGCAGGAAGGCTGCTCAGCGCATTGAAGGTTGCTCCGCCGTTCGTACTCTTGAGGACGCCGCCGCCTATGCTTCCGATGTAGATTGTGTGCGAAGCGGCGTCTGATGCGATCGCCCCTGGAATTGCCGGCGGGCTCGGCCCGACCGATCTCCATCGGAAGCCAGCTTGACCGGCATTAGGAGGGTTCACCTTGGCAGATGGAGAATCAACCCCGAACAGAGCTACCGACGCGAGGGCGATGAACTTGGCGAATACGACTAACTTACTTGTTGCGGATTTCATAAGACTCCTTTGTTGGGTCTAGCTCTGCGTGCCGGCTAAGCGCACTGGAACCCTCACGCACGCGGATCCGGAAAGTGATTGCTCGGCGACACTCGCGCAAGTCGCGCGTTTAGGCAATGCACCCCGTTTAAATTTGACTTCAACTCTTCGTCAACTTCTGTTTAAGGAGTTAAGTCGTTGGAAGTAAGTAGGTTGTTGGGGGTCGCGGCGTAACTTATGTTTGACGCGCTTCTTGCGCCCTGCTAATCTCGTCGACTCTAGTTGAGTAGCTTGTAATGCCCACTTCTGTTTCTATGCGATGTCGCTTCCGTTTTGGCCCTTACGAGGCCGACTTGCATTCGAGAGAGTTGCGAAAGGAGGGGACACGACTCCGTTTGCAGGCGCAACCGTTTCAACTACTCGCGATGCTTTTGGAACGACCTGGCGAGATTGTCACGCGGGAGGAGATTTGCCAGAAGCTGTGGTCGACCGACACCTTCGTCGACTTCGATCACAGTCTTGGAACAGCGATCAACAAGATCCGAGAGGTTCTAAATGATTCCGCTGGGGAACCTTGTTATGTTGAGACGCTGCCCCGGCGAGGCTATCGGTTCATTGCGCAGGTCACTGCGGTCGACCCGGAACCAGTGCCGCTGGAACCTCCTGAACCGTCGTCTACCTTGTCACCGAGAGCTCGGCTTCTCTCTTTAGCTGTCGGCGCCTGTTTTGCCGTCGTTGTTCTCCTCGCAGTCATAGGGGCAAATTTCAGCAGCTGGCGGCCAAGATCGACCTCCGCAGAGACGCTACTGCCGCCCACGGTCAAATCAATCGCGGTTCTTCCTCTGCTGAACCTTTCGAACGATTCGGAGCAACAGTTCTTTGCTGATGGAATGACCGACGAACTCATCACAAACCTGGCCCGGATAAGTTCCTTACGAGTCATCTCGCGCACCTCTGCCATGGCCTATCTTGGGACTAAGAAGCCTGCGGCCCAGATTGCGCGTGAGCTGGGAGTAGACGCCCTCGTTGAGGGCTCGGTGCTCCGAGCGGGCAATAAGGTGCGCATTACTGCCCAACTGATTCATGCGGCTTCAGATCGACACTTGTGGGCGCAAAGCTACGACCGGGAATTGAGCGACGTGCTGACCGTGCAGGGCGAAGTGGCGCGCGATATCGCCGGGCGGATCTCGGCCCGCCTGACGCCGCAAGAGCAAGCCGATCTCGCTCGGCAGCATCCGGTCAACCCGGAAGTCGCGATTCTCTACTTCAAAGGATCTTATTTCCTGAGTCAGCTTGCTGCGGCTCGGGCCCGCGATACGTTTACACAGGCCATTCATCTGGACCCGAATAATGCCGAGTTATGGGCGGGCCTCGCAGACGCATTACACACGATGGCTGTGGAGGGTGACTTCGAGAACTTTCCAGCGGCTAGAGGTGCGGCAAACAAGGCGTTGGAGATTGACTCGTCCCAGGCGCAAGCTCTCATGGTACTCGGCGTTGTTTCCTTTCTTTACGACTGGAATTCGCCGCAGTCAGAGGCCTACTTCCGGCGTTCGATCGAGGCTCGTCCTGGCTATGGGATGGCCCACGCGTTATTCGCCAACACGCTCGCCCACCGTGGCAGGTCCCAGGAAGCCATCGAGCAAATCAGGCTGGCAATTGCTTTGGACCCAATGTCAGTGTTGACAAACTCATTCGCTTGGCATGTCTACTTCAGCTCCCGCCAGTACGATGAGGCCTTGCGAAGCGCCCTCGGGACCGCTGAGGTAAATCCTGCTTTCACTCCATCGCCCTGGCGGCTCGCAGTGAGTTGGGAGCAAAAAGGTGAGTACGAGAAGGCGATTGCTGCTGGTGATGAGGGAGCTCCGGAACTCAAACGCGCCTTCGCCTCGGGGGGGGGTCGGGGTTACTGGCAGCGAAAGCTGGAGATCTCGTCACAGGACAAAGAAAGTTCTACCGCGATTGCCCGGTGTTACATGCACCTGGGAATGCGGGAAGAAGCACTTCAAGCCTTGGAAAAAGGATACCGAATGCGGGATCCCTACCTCATTTTTTGGCTTCCGGTGTACGAAGAATTCGACCCGCTGCGCTCCGATCCCCGTTTTCAAAAGATGCTTCACGGTATTGGCTTCTTGTGAGAAAAGCTTTAATCGTCGTGGTTTTTTGCGTGCTCTCCTCTCCGCTCGCAATCGCGCAAGTCCAGAATGGACAAATAACAGGTGTAGTTACCGACCAGGGTGGCGCGATCGTAAGTCACGCCAATGTGCATATCAGCAATTTGGCGACGGGATACGCTGCTGATTTTGAGAGCAATGATGCCGGGATTTACATGGCTCAGGAGTTGCTTGTCGGTTCATACCAGATCCGCGTCGAGATAGCCGGATTTAAAACAGAGCTCGCGACGAACCTGCTTGTGGACGGCGGCACGGTCTTACGGGTCGATTTCAAACTGATCTTAGGAAAACGCTCTGAGACGGTAGAAGTAACTGACGCCGCCCGGCTCGTGAACACAGAAAATTCCCGGCTCTCCTACACAGAGGATTCCATTCAAATCTCGAATCTTCCGCTAAACGGCCGCAACGTCTACGACCTGATTCAATATCAGCCCGGCGCCACTAACGTGAGTGGCGTCATATTTGAAAACGGCGCCAACACTGTCGTAAACGGCGTAAGAGAGACTTTCAACGGATTTCTCATCAATGGCGTCGGCAACACGGGGCTGAGTGGAGGGCCCGTCAATCAACCGATTCTCGATACCGTCGAAGAGTTTCAGGTCTTGACCTTGAACAATGCGGCGGAGTTCGGAAGCAGTGCAGGTGCAGTGACAAACTTGATCACTAAGTCAGGAACAAACCGCCTCCATGGCAGCGGCTGGGAGTTTCTTCGTAACGACTTACTCGATGCCAACCCCTTTTTTGCCAACGAGGATCCAGATCCTGCCAATCGCAAGCGAACACCACTGCGCCTCAATCAATTTGGGATGACACTTAGCGGACCCATAAAGAAGGACAAACTTTTCTTTCTAGCTGCATATCAGGGAGAGAGATTTCTTACTTCTTTCCCGGGCCCAGCTCTTACAGAGTCCGCGCAATTCCGGTCAGCTACGATCTCGGCATTTCCCAACTCGGTAGCTGCTCTTTTATATTCGCATTTTCCGCCAACGGTTCGCGGCACTCCTGTCACAACCTTGCGCCAATACATCGGCACTGCGTCTGGCAGCGGATTTCAATCCTTTGCCGACTATCTTTGCCCCGCGAATACCGATGCTGCGACAGCGACGCCCGGCGCCATCTCAAGAAAATTCGCTGCCCTCGTGGGCGTAGAACAAGCGGACATCGATCAGATGAATGCCCCTGTAACAGCCGGCGGATGCCCGGGCGGTTCCCCGTATAGCCTACCCAGTCAGGGCGCTTTCAGCCGCGACGCTGAATTCGAGGACATCACGATCAGTCCGAATAATTCTCAGATCGATGGGAATCTCTTCGATGGCAATGAAGCATCATTCCGACTGGACTATAACTTTAATTCGAGTAACCGTTTCTTTAGCCAATTCAATTGGGCGCGGTCCGAGGACAAATACAGTAGCGTGAACGGCATTCGCGCCTTTACTAGCCCGTCGACTCTGACCACTCTCAATTTCCAAATCAGCTTCATCCATATGTTCTCTCCCTACTTGCTAAACGAGTTTCGGGCGGGATATGCGCAGAATAACGGCGTCATCGCAGCTCCATTGCCAGGCGTCCCGAGCGTCGGCTTTGATGATGGCGCTCTGGGCTTCGGGCCCGGTAGTCCAGAGAGCACGCGCGAAAATATCTACAGTTACACCGACGTGCTTTCCATTGCACACAGGAAGCACAACCTGAAGGCCGGTGGCGAACTGCGGCGCAATCTGGAAAATAGCGAGATGGATGCGGGGCTGCCGATCTACTCTTTTTTTGATCCTCTTTTTTTCGCCATCGACGCTCCATATTTGGAAGACGTCGGAGTTGATCCTGGATTCGCTACCGGAAAGCAGGCCCAACTTGCGACCAACATTCGCCATTGGCGAAACTGGGACGTTGGAGCTTTTGTTCAGGATGACTGGAAAATATCGCGGCGGCTTACTTTGAACCTGGGAATTCGTTACGACCTACACACTCGTAGCACTGAACTAAACAACCTGGCAACGACCTTTATAAAAGGACCAGGCCGCAATTTCATCGACAACATCACAACCGGAGCAGGTCAGATTAAAGATGCCAGCGCTCCGTGTCCGGGAGATCCTAAAGCCACGCTGGCGGGGGAGTGCGGGCCCGGAGGCTTCGCAGCCGTCAACAACTTAGGTCCCGCAGATCACGCTGATTTAGGCCCGCGACTTGGTTTCGCCTGGGATGTATTCGGCGATGGCAAGACGTCTCTGCGGGGTGGGTTCGGAATCTCTTATGAGGGTAACTTGCAGAAGCGCTTGTCTCTTACGCGCTGGAATCCTCCTTATTACTCACTCAACCAGATCTCTAACTATTTGCTCGGCAATAACGGCAATCCGGACGGCAACTTGATCTATGGCCCAGTGGACGGCGCACATCCTACTTTTACGGGTTCCGCACCACCTGCGCAACACTCCGGCACCGGGCCCCAAGCGACAGGCAACATCTCCGGATGGGACCCGGCTAACCCCCAGACCTCCGGTTTCACGTCGATCGTGTTCCGTCATGGCCTTCAGGACCCTGGTGTACAAAACTGGTTTGTCGGCGTCCAACGAGAACTGCGGTCAAAGGTGACGGTAGAATTTAATTACGTGGGCACGGCGGGACGGAATCTATCTCGCGCTGAGAATGTGAATCGGATCCCAGGAGGACTCCTACCCGAGGGGACCTGCGCGATCGACAACTTTGGCCGTAAGTTGTGCAGCCAGAGGAATACGAACACATTAGCTAATTTGGAAGCCATCAATCCAAACGGACAATTAAATCCGAATTACGGACGTCTGCGGGTTTGGGAGAATACGGCATCATCGATTTACAACAGCCTGCAGGCCTCAGTAAGAAAACAGCTCTCTCGCGGCTTGCAGTTTGGAGGAAACTACACCTACAGCCACTCCATCGATGATGGTTCGTCATGGCAAAGCGGTTTTACAAGCGTAAACGGTTCTGCCGCCGGAGACGGGATAACAACAGACCAGACTCAGCCCGGTCTTGATCGCGGTAATTCAGTCTTCGATATTCGCCATCGCCTCAC
>JANYKL010000026.1 GCA_025361625.1 Acidobacteriaceae bacterium | reverse complement strand
ACGAACTGCTCGAACAATTACGGGCCTTTTCAGTTCCCAGAGAAACTAATCCCGCTGACTCTATTGAACGCGTGCGCCGGCAAGCAGTTTCCGATTTACGGCGACGGAAAAAACGTGCGCGATTGGCTATTTGTGGAGGACCATTGCCGCGCCATACGAATGGTCCTCGAAGGGGGCAGGCCAGGCGAGACCTATAACGTCGGTGGAATCGTCGAAAAAACAAACTTGGAAATCGTCGGAAATATTTGTCATCTCCTGGACGAATTGCGCCCTAGCGACCCAGTCATTCCCCATAAAGACTTAATTACGTTCATCAAAGACCGCCCCGGGCACGATCGCCGTTATGCTATGGACACGACAAAAATCGAGCGTGAATTGAAGTGGCGTCCGATAGAGACGTTCGAAACCGGAATTCGCAAAACCGTTCAGTGGTATCTCGAGCATCCCGACTGGACGAACGACGTTACAAGCGGCAGCTATCGCCAATGGATGGCGAAGCACTACGCCAGTGAGAGCTGAAACATTCTCTGACATGCACACATCCGAAAACCAAAATCACAAAGGAATCATTCTCGCAGGCGGATCGGGCACTCGCCTCTACCCGGTCACTCATGTTTTGCCGAAGAGTCTACTGCCGGTTTACGACAAGCCGATGGTTTATTACCCGCTGTCGACATTAATGTTGTCGGGTATCCGAGACATTCTGCTGATCTCTACGACCGAAGATTTGCCCCGATTTGAGCGTTTGCTCGGCGACGGATCCCGTTACGGTATTCAAATCGAATATCTCGCACAGCCGAAGCCTGAAGGGATTGCTCAGGCCTTCATTCTTGGCAAACAGTTCATCGGCTCGAGTAGCTGCGCGCTGGTGCTGGGCGACAACATTTTTTACGGACATGACTTCGTCAAGGAATTGCGCGAAGCTGCTCTCCAACCAAGTGGCGCTCGCGTTTTCGCTTATCCGGTCCATGATCCGGAGCGCTACGGCGTAGTCGAATTCGATCCGCAGGGCAAAGCACTGAGCATTGAAGAAAAGCCCAAGAAGCCTAAGTCTCGCTACGCAGTCACCGGACTTTATTTTTATGATCACCACGTCGTTGAAATTGCAGAGAACCTCAGACCATCGGCTCGTGGAGAGCTCGAAATTACCGACGTCAATCGCGTCTATCTGGGACGCGAACAGCTCAACGTTTGTGTGATGGGCCGCGGCACGGCATGGCTAGACACCGGCACACACGATGCACTCACCGAAGCTTCTTTATTTATTCAGACACTGCAAAAGCGGCAAGGGCTCATGGTCGCCTGTCCGGAAGAGATTGCTTTTCGTTCCGGATATATCTCCGCGGAAGAATTAGAAGAGCTGGCCCACTCCATGCGCAACAATAGCTATGGCGCTTACCTGCTGCAGTTGTTGAAGGAGCGGGTGTTCTAGAAACACCATCAACAATCACGGTTGGGATATTCTTAGATTTGCGATGAAGAAAATTGAAACTGCTCTGCCTGGAGTCTTTGTAATCGAGCCGAAGGTGTTCGGCGACCATCGCGGATTTTTTCTTGAAAGCTATAATCAGCGGACCTTTGCGGAGTTCGGCATCGACGAGTCCTTCGTTCAAGACAATCACTCACATTCGGAGAGAAACGTCATTCGGGGATTGCATTATCAGATTCAGCAGCCCCAGGGGAAACTTATTAGAGTGATTGTTGGCGAGATTCTCGATGTTGCCCTCGATCTTCGTCGCAGTTCCCCAACATTTGGAAAGTGGGAGTCTTTCACGCTTAGCGGGGAAAACAAACGCATGCTCTGGGTACCACGCGGATTCGCACACGGATTTCGCGTTGTTTCCGCGGCCGCGCACGTTGCCTACAAGACCACAGATTTTTATGCGCCCGAGCATGAGCGTTCCGTCCTTTGGAATGACCCCGCCCTAAAAATCGATTGGAAAATGGAAAACCAAGAACCGGGCCTGGCTCAGCTCTCAGCAAAAGATCAACGCGGAGTGACTTTTGAGGAAGCGGACAAATTTAATTGAATCGACATTACTTTGAATGGAATTCGACCAAGATGGTAGTTTCAACCGGCACAGCCTGCCCATTGAATTGGTAGGGCGCGAATTTCCACGCGATCACGGCGGCCTCTGCGGCTCGAACGAGGGAATCGGGGCCCGATATCGGCCGCAGCTTTTGAACGCCGCCACTTGCACTGATCACTGCGTCCAGTACCACGGGACCGTCCACTTTAAGCTTTCGCGCCGCCTCAGGGTAAACAGGATCAACTCTTGTGAGAATTCGCGATGCCATCGTTTCTTCCGACACTCGCGTTATCGAGTTGCTGGAGGAAGTCTGGTATTCGAGTTCACGCCACGACCTCTGCCAACGGAACCATCCGACCGCGAAAGCAACAAGAATAATTGCCACGATCGCATAAGCGCGACGATTGAGTCGTACTCTCGGAAATCGATCCCGCAGGCGTCGTGGGATTGTTGGCACTGCTAACGACGCGGTGGCGGCAGGGGGGGAGCCGACGTCAGGAGCCGACGGGAAAGCAAAATCAACTGCTGACTTTTCCGCCACGGATTCAGTCTCGTCAGAATTTAATCGATGAATCCAATATAGGATCATGTCCCGCTGATCTAACGACAGGCCCACCAATTCAAGGCCGCACTGACGTTTCGTTTGATAGCGAACGATTGCGCGAGCCCGGACCGGAAGTCCCACCCCTGGCAGGCGAAGTTCGATGGCTACCTGCTGCCCCGAAGAAAGCTCGCCGGCAATTACTGCGCCGAGGCCAGCCTCACTGATGTCCGTGCAGCGCCCAGGAATATCTTCCGGAATGCCTGACTGAAGGGCTTTTAGCTCGACAGGAACGCTGAGCGTATAGCGGGGAAATACGCGTCGGGAAGGCTCGCGAAATGCCGACGAAGAAGCGCTGCTCATCAACTTTTCTCCGCAAGGTTAATACTTTTTGGCATGCGGCTGGAGTTTGGCTGGAGAAACCTTCGTCGGAGTATATCGAAGAAGCCAGTGAGCGATACAGAGATTCCGCAAAAGGGAGATTATTGAGTTACCTGGAAGCAATTCTGCGCGCAGAGGGCTCCGAGGTTGAAACTTTTTCATTCCATATCCCGCCAGTTTCTGCCTACGGCGAGCTCAACCAGCAGCGGAACTTCGAGCTCGTACGCTTTCTCCATCCGCTCCCGAACCAACATTTTCATCGTGTCCACTTCTGCTTCAGGTACTTCGAAGACCAATTCGTCGTGCACCTGCAAAGTCATGCGCGACCTAAGTCCCAGCTTGCGGATTTCAGCATCGATATTAATCATTGCGATTTTGATCAAGTCGGCCGCCGTCCCCTGTAAGGGCGTGTTGACGGCGGTGCGTTCGGCAAATCCGCGTTGCGTTGCGTTCTTGCTGTTGATGTCGGGAATCGGCCTGATTCTTCCAAATAACGTGCTCACTCGCTGGTCTCGGCGCGCCTGCTCGAGAGTTGCGTCGATGAAGGTCCTCACGCCCGCATACTTTGCAAAATATGCGTCGATGAATTTTCTAGACTGGCCGGTCTCGATTCCCAACTGCTGCGAAAGTCCAAATGGAGAGAGGCCATAGACAATTCCAAAGTTCACTGCCTTTGCCCTTCGACGGTCTTCTCCCGTTACCATCAACGGCGGAACACCAAAGACCTGCGAGGCGGTGAGCGTGTGGATGTCATCGCCCCGCCGAAACGCTTCAACCAGTAACTTATCTTTCGAAAAATGCGCCAAGAGGCGCAACTCTACTTGCGAGTAATCGGCCGCCAGCAAGACATGCCCGGGCTCTGCAATGAATGCAGCGCGAATTTCGCGTCCAAGCTCGGTGCGTGTTGGAATGTTCTGTAGATTAGGATTGGTCGACGAAAGCCTGCCAGTGGAGGTTCCCGTCTGACCGAAGGTGGTGTGAACGCGGCCACTGTGTCTGCGAATGAGCGCAGGCAGGGCGTCGACGTAGGTTGACTTTAGCTTCGTCAACTGACGGTAATCTAGCACCATCTTCGGTACTTGATGATCGGCGGCAAGACCCTCAAGCACGTCAACCGCGGTCGAAATCTTTTTCCCTTTCCCGTATTTCACCGGGATGGGCAGGCCCAGTTTGTTGAATAAAACGTCTCCTAATTGTTTTGGCGAGTTGATATTGAATTCAAGGCCGCAGCACTCATAAATATCTCGCGCCTTTGAGGCCGCAGCATGCTGCAACTTCTCTGACATCGTCTCGAGCGCAGTCAAGTCGATCTTGACGCCCGCCTCCTCCATACGAGCCAGCACTGGTACGAGAGGCTCGTCGATTGTTTCGTAGACTGAGGTCAGGTGAAGTTCGTCGATTTCTTTACGCAGCACCGTCGCCATTCGACCCGTGACATCCGCGGCCTCGGCTAGGTTGCCACTCAACTTCAAATTGAATCGGCGTAAAGCAATTTCAGACAGCGCATGCGACGAGTAGGTGGGGTCGAGAAGATAGGAATAAAGCATGGGGTCGTGCTTCATTCCACGGAGGACAATTCCCTGCTCCGCAAAATATCTGATAGCCGATTTGAGATCGTGAATAGTTTTTGGAACAGCAGGGTTCTCGAGAAGAACCTTGATCCCTTTTGCGAGCGAGTCGTCTTCGGCAGAAATCATCGAGCCAGAGCCTGCTGCGATGGACAAGGCAAGCCCAGAAGTTCTTCTTGCCGGTCCATTTTTGTCGCTAAAGGATTGAGTCTCTGCGCCCTCCGCGGGCTCGAGAGCAAGAAACCCCGATTGCGCGGGGCGTGGTTCCTCCTCTTCCGCGATCGACTCCTGGGCGATGACGGCGGCAGATCCGCTCTCGACAGCAAGCGCCAACGCGCCCCCCCCTAAGTTTGAGATGTACTTATCGAGTTCGTCAAGCCTCGTGACGTCGCGGTAATCGCTATCTTCAATCCGAACAACCGGAAGAAGTTCTTTCAAGAGCGTAGTGAATTCGAGTTCGGAAAACAGAGAGCGGAGGGCGTCGACGTCTGGCTCGCCCACTTTCATCGTATCCACATGAAAATCGACGGCAACGTCGGTATCAATCGTCACGAGTTGCTTGCTATATAGAATGTTGTCGCGATTGTTTTGCAGCGATTCTCGATAGGTTTTCTTTTCAACTTCAGCTGCACGCTCGAGTGCCTGCTCCAGCGTGCCAAAGCGCCGGATCAACTCCACCGAGCCCTTGTCGCCTATCCCTGGCGCCCCGGGTATGTTGTCGATCGAATCTCCACGCAGCGCCATCACATCGACAACCCGCTCCGGAGGAACTCCCAGAATCTCCTCGACCTTGGCGGCGTCGCAAATAAGATTGTCTTTTGGCGGATTGAGTACGCAAACCTTTTCGTTTACCAACTGGAGCATGTCCTTGTCGCTCGAAACCACATAGACCGAATAGTGATCAGCCGCCGCCTTGCGCGCCAGAGTGCCGATCACATCATCGGCCTCATAGCCCTCAAGCTGCAAAATCGGAATGCGGTACGCCTCAAGCGCTCTGCGGATATAAGGAATTTGCTGCACAAGATCGCCCGGCATTTCTTTTCGATTCGCCTTGTAGCCGTCGTACTGCGATTCCTTGAAAGTTTGGGTCTTGATATCAAATGTGCGAATCGTAGTAATCGATTCTGCTTGTTGGTTGCGAAAGGTCGGAGCGCCAACGTCAAACACGGCCGCAAGATAGAGCGGAGAAAAGTCATCACGTAATTTCCGCAGCATGTTGACAAAGACAAATGTCGCCGCGGTCGGCACACCCGTCTTCGTGGACATGGGACGCTGTCGGGACATGGCGTGATAGGCACGGAAAATGAACGACATCGTGTCGATCAGGAAGATTGCGTCGGTGCTCTTGGCACTTATCTCAGGCACTGGGCTCGGCTCGGAAACAACTGCGGCGGTCAAAGATTTCTGTTTGGCAGGCAACACGTTAATTTTAGCAGTTACTCAAGTCCCGGTCGCCGCGCCCGTCCAATTGCCGATTGCGCCGCAGAACTTGGACCGGCAGCCCGATTCTGCCCGATTACGCTTTGCGATAATCGCGTATTATGGGGATTCTTCGGGGGTGTTGGGCTGCGATTTTTCCGGCGTCTCCTAACAGCTCAGGCCCGAGCACCAGCATGTTGCCTTTCAAACTCATCTACAGCGATTATTACTACTTGCCGATTGGCGCACATGTATTCCCTGCCGAAAAATACGGGCGCATTCATGATCGTTTGCTAGAGTCCGGCGTAGCCGAACCTTCCGATTTTCTTACGCCCAATCCGGCACTCGACCGGGATGTTCTCCTGGTACACACTCCGCGCTATGTCGAGAAATGAAAACGGAACTCTCAGCCCCAGTGAACAATTTATGTTGGAAGTCCCCTACTCTCGCGATCTGGTTCGCGCATTCTGGCTGGCACCGGAGGTTCTATTCTTGCCGCGCAGACCGCGCTGAAGATGGGGTTGCTTTCAGCGTCGGCCGAGGCTTTCACCATGCCTTCCCGGACCGCAGCGAAGGCTTTTGCATGATAGCCCTTTTAGGCGAAATCGAAGGATGGCTGGTAAAATTAATTTCCTGCCACGTGGGGCTATAGCTCAGCTGGGAGAGCGCGTCGTTCGCAACGACGAGGCCGTCGGTTCGATCCCGACTAGCTCCACCATTCTTGAGATGCGTTGTTAAGTCCCTGCCTCGAGCACTCACGCTTTCAGCGCATTCGTGCAGGGTTTGGCTAGCGCAATCGCGGGCCACACGTAGGTGATCTTGAGACAGATGAATGTTGCGAAGCAAGCGGGGCCAGCGACTTCAATTCAAAAAAGGGCCGCTCCATGAACGGCCTACTTGAACGCGAAAGACTTGGCTTTATGTTTTCGGCAGCACGATCAGGCTTTCGGCACCCGTAATCGTGTAGGGTGATCCTGGCGCGTGAAGGTGTGTCGTCGGCGTCACCGTGAAGACGTAGAGTTTCGCGGTCGAACGGCTGACAGCATAGAGATGATTGCTATCATCCCAAAGCGTCTGGTCGACCGCTACGTTGGTTAGCAGACTTGTGTAGTTTGTGGCCGGGTTTGCGCCATTGAAGTGGAACACTTGCAACCCAAAGCCTCCCGCTACTGCAAGCAACTGGCCCGACGGCGCCATCTTTAAGTCTGTCACATAAGAATTCGTCGACCCTTGCACCTTTGGCATGTTCTTCGCCGTGCTGTTCGTGGTGAGCTTACCCGACTTGCTAGCTGTGTAAACGGCAATCTGCGTGGGACCGGTGGGCGTAAAACCGTTGAAGGGAGTCAACGTAACCGCGAGGTTGTTGTTCGGATCGGCGGCCGCCAGATATGGGGCATAGCCACCATTTGGAGCGGTCGGAATGGGAGGATTGATATTCAGTGCGGTCAGCGTCCCGTCGCTACTTCTTCGGAATCCGAAAATGTTGCCCGAGTCTTGATAGGACCCCGCCGAATATGCGTAACTATTGCTGCCGATGAAACTCAACGGCACATGTTCAATGACCCCTCCGTTTGCGGTGAGCTGTAGGAAATTGAGCTGGCCGGTGGATTGATCGACCGAAAAAGCTTGATAAGCGCTGTTCCCCGTTCCATAGGCATAAAAATCGACGTCATAGAGAGTTGCCCCCGTATGGTCGAGAAACAGGTTCGCCGGACCGCCGCCGCTTGGGTTATAGCTGGAAGCGTTGATCTGCGAGACCTGTTGCAGCGCTCCGTTTGACGCGATCGTGAAGGAGTAGATGTACGTGTTATTCGACCCGAACAGATATTCCCCATTTACGGCCATTTGCGAAATGTTCTCGCCGCCATCGTTAAAGGGCGAGCCCGGCACCGCGGTCAGCCTTCCGGTGGAATCCGCTTTGTAAGCCTTGATCTGACTTACCCCGCTGCTGGCGCTTCTCGATACGTAGACGTAGGCCACCGTCGAACTGGGCGTTGCTTTCACCACTTGGTTAGAAGAATTTTGCGCGAAGACCATAGTGCCCGCAATGGCCAAAACGAAAACGGCAACTATTGTGAAGGCTTTCATATCGTTTACTCCTCTTTGTTTTTGACTTTCAAATACGTGTGTTAAATCTTTGTTTGAGTAGGGCTGGAAGATGCAGACAGGCAAACTAAAGATCTGATGAAAGGACCGCATTGGGGCAAGCCTCGAACCAGATATACCTTAAAGCTTACTGCGACTGGACTGCCGTAAAGTCTTTAGCCGTGGGGGCGGCAAACCAAATCACGGTCGGTCAGATGACAACTTGATTGGGATGGTTGATGATGAGTTTGATTTATTGGTGGTTGAACCAGAAAGCAGAAACAACTCGGGGATTTCCCTTAAGGTTATTCCCGGGGTGTGTCACAACGCGATCGACTGACGTGACCGGTGCTAAAATCGCTGGCATGCTTGCTATAAATGCGACCCCACCAACACTAGTTCCGAAGTCTAAAACCGAAAGTTTCGTCGAGTGCGCGACGGGTGCGGGGCATTACTTTCGGCGCCCGACCAAAGCGTCTAGCGTTTGGTCGATGCAGACGCTAGAATCCCGAAAGTGAAAGCTTATCGCATAGAACGGATTAAGGGCGGGATGAAGTTTACTTGCCGGCAGTGCACGCACAGCGTGAGCACGCTGGACTTCAACGCTAAGGGCGGCAATCTGCGAACCCAGGCGGCGACCGCAATCAACGCTCACGCGATGTCGGCGCATCAAGCCCCCATGGTCATCCCGAGCTTCGATCGCCAACAACGCTCCTGGCGCTAGCTTAGTTGATCCTGGCTTTACTCTTTAACTCTCTAATCCTTAACCGCCTTGTCGGTGATTTCCAGCCCCTTATCAATAATGGCAAAGGCTTCTCGCAGGTGCTCCTCGCTGATAGTCAGCGGAGGATTGGTAAAGAACGTGTTCCAGCGAACGAACGTGTATAACCCGTTTTCGCGGAAGAATCTGCCGAGCGCGGCCATCTCTTCGGACGTGCCGTTGAAGGGGGCCATCGGCTCGCGAGTGGACCGATTGCGGATCAATTCGAAGATGCCGAATAGGCCGATGGAGCGTACCGCGCCAACCGACTTATGCTTGGCTTGCATCTCCTCCCCCAGGCTTTTCATGATCTCGCCGCTTTTTCGCGAACGCTCAATGAGATCGTCCTCTTCATAGACTCGAATGGTGGCTAGCGCGGCTGTGCATCCCATAGGATGGCTGTTATAGGTCAGGCCCCCGTAAAACACTTTGTCATCGAAGTGCCTCGCGATATGTTGCCGCATTCCGACCGCGCCGAGCGGCAAGTAACTCGAGGTAAGTCCCTTCGCCATTGTTATCAGGTCAGGCACAACATTCCAATGGTCGACGGCAAACCATTTTCCCGTCCGTCCAAAACCGGACATAACTTCATCGGCAATCATCAGAATGCCGTATTTGTCGCAGAGCTTGCGCACGCCTTCAAGATACCCATCAGGAGGAATGAGAATGCCGTTCGTCCCAACCACCGGCTCAAGAATAAAGGCAGCGATGGTGTGTGAGCCCTCAAGTTGAATCGTCTCTTCGATCATCGCAAGCGAATCGGCGGCAGAATCCCATCCTCGCTCGATGCCATGGTATGGGTCGAGAACCCGTACCACGCCGGGCATCCCAGGCTCTACTGCCCACCGTCGCGGATCGCCCGTCAGGCTAATCGCTCCTGCCGTCGCTCCGTGATAGGAGCGATAGCGCGCCATAATTTTGTGGCGTCCGGTAAAAAAGCGGGCTATCTTGATTGCGTTTTCATTCGCTTCGGCGCCTCCATTCGTGAAAAAGAACGTGTCGATATCGCCCGGAGTGATCTCGGCAAGCTTGGCCCCGAGACGGGCGCGCGCTTCCGTCGCCATAAATGGATTGGCATACGCAAGCACCGCCACCTGCTCCTTGATCGCACGCACGACGCGCTCATCGCCATGCCCGATATTGACGGACATAAGTTGGCTGTTAAAGTCGATGAAACGCTTCCCTTCCGGAGTCCAAAAGAAAATTCCTTTGGCGTGAGAGATCGCGATGGGGTCAACTTTCGACTGCGCCGACCACTCGAATAGAGTGTGCTTTTTCGTTAGCTCGATCATCTCCCGGCCCGACATGTGTTCTTCGGCAAGGGTCACAAGAGGAGCTTTCGCTTTGGCGGTTTTCGTTCGAGGGCGGCCAACCGGTGGTTTCTGCTTAAGAAGCGGTTTGGCGCGTCCTGACTTTTTACGGCGTTTTTCTTGGTCGATTGAGGTACCCATTGCGAAACCAATCCCTTGTTTTCCGAAACAATTTCTTCGAGTTCACTTCTAGTATCTATGACAATTGTGCTGTCAACTCGCGTTTCTTGTCCGCAACCTGAACGAGCGCCGACTCGAGGATATCCATAGCCTCGTCCATTTGCGCGTCGCTGATGACGAGAGGCATGAGCAGACGGATCACATTGCTGTAGGAGCCCGCCGTGATCGTGATCAACCCATGCTCGTAGCAGTATTGCGAGATTTCTTTCGTCTCTTGATCCGCGGGTTCGCGGGTGGCCTTCGAGCGCACGAGTTCGAGCGCCTGCATGGCGCCGAGCCCTCTAACCTCACCGATCAGCTCCCATTGCTCTTGCCATTTCGCCGCTCGCTTACGGAAGCGATCCCCGAGAAAATTGGCGCGCTCGCATAAACTCTCTTTGTCGAGGGTTTCGAGCACCGCGAGCGCGGCTGCGCAGGCCATCGGGTTCCCGCCAAACGTGCCGCCGAGTTGGCCAACACCTGGCGCATCCATTATTTCAGCTCTTCCCGTCACCGCGCCCATCGGCAGGCCTCCGGTTAGAGACTTCGCCATGGTGACGAGGTCGGGGGCGAGGCCGAGGCGTTCGCTGGCGAACATTGCGCCGGTGCGTCCGAAGCCGGTTTGGACCTCGTCCGCGATCAACAGGATTCCATATTTGCGGCAGATCGACCCGATGGTTGGGTAGAATTCGGGGGGAGGCGTAACGAATCCGCCTTCTCCGAGGATGGGTTCGACAACAATTGCGGCAACCGATTCGGCTGCGACCACGCGCTTAAATGTGTCCTCAAGATGGCGCGCGCAGTACACGTCGCATGAAGGGTATTTCAGCGAATACGAACAGCGATAACAGTACGCATAGGGAATACGATAGACGTCACCAGGGAATGGCTCGAATCCAGCTTTATAAGGGTGCGTCTTACTGGTCGTTGCCATCGCCATGTAAGTGCGGCCGTGGAATGCGTCTTCAAAGCAAATAATTGCGGGACGCTTGGTATAGAAGCGTGCGATCTTGATCGCATTTTCTATTGCTTCGGCGCCAGTGTTCAGCAGCACTGTTTTTTTCGGGCCTTGGACGGGAACTATCGCATTCAACTTTTCGCATACGGCGACATACGATTCGTATGGCAGCACATTGATGCTGGTGTGAAGGAAGCGATCTAATTGCTTGCGGAGCGCGTCAATTACCGCAGGTGCGCGGTGCCCGGTGTTGAGACAGCCTATGCCTCCGGCAAGATCGATGAAGTGATTTCCATCGACGTCTTCCACGACGGCGCCTTCGGATTTCGACACGAATACGGGCGTGGCGTGGAAGACGCCAACCGCGACCGACTCATTCCGCCGCTTCATGAGGGCCTGACTGCGGGGTCCCGGAACTGGTGTTCGTAATCTGATCGTCGTCATAGCACTCTTGTCAGTCTTCAAAAAGCTTGTCTTCAGAAACGTTGTTCCCACTCGTTCTTTACAATCATCGTCAGCAACAGGTCAGTGTTAGCAGCGCGTTAGTACCAGCCAATTGGAGCCTCATTGAGGTTGATATACACCTGCTTGGTTTCGAGATACTCTTCAATACCCCACGGGCCAAGCTCGCGGCCGAATCCAGACTGCTTGTAACCACCCCAAGGCGCCTCGACGTAGGTTGGCTGCATATGATTGACCCACACGATGCCCACACGAAGCGCCTTGACCGCGCGCATGGCTTTGAAGATATCGCGCGTCCACACGGCTGCCGCTAATCCATATGGAGAGTCGTTCGCGATCCTGATCGCGTCTTTTTCATCTTCGAATGGAATGACTGCGGCCACCGGGCCGAAGATCTCTTCGCGTGCGATGCGGGCGTTGTTGTCGATGTCATAGAAAATTGTTGGCTGCACGTAGTAACCTTTGTC
>JANYKL010000019.1 GCA_025361625.1 Acidobacteriaceae bacterium | reverse complement strand
CGGCGCGACTGGGATACTACGACAACTATCTGGTCGACAACCACAGTTGCGTAATCGTAGGAGTACAAGCGACGGCAGCACGGATGAGTCAGGAAACGGTAGCCGCGCAGGACATGCTCACTCGTTTCACGCAATGGCAAGGACGAGAACCAGAATCGGTAGCGGCCGACACGACCTACGGGAACGGGGAGTTCTTGCACTGGTTGGCGGATCGGAGCATCACCCCTTACATGCGAACCCGCGACAGTATCCACAGAAAGAACAGCCCGTTCTACGGCCCGGAACGGTTTACTTATCAACCCGAAAGCAACCGCTATCTCTGTCCCGCAGGCCAGATCCTCAACTACGGCGGCCGCAATCAGCGGAACCGCACCTATGCCTACATCGGGACGCGAAAACGTTGCGGCGCGTGTGCGCTCAAAGCGCAATGCACCAGCGGGGCGTTTCGCTATCTTGCCATCCACATGGATGAACCCGTTCGACAACGTGCACGGGAGTTGGCGAAGACGCCCGAGTTCGCCCATGCCCAGCGGCAAAGAAAGAAAGTAGAAGCACTGTTCGCGGAACTGAAGAATCAGATCGGGCTGCGTCGCCTGCGGTTACGACGAATAAAATTCGTTCGGGAGCAGTTCTTCCTGGCAGCGGCTGCCCAGAACATCAAGCGACTCGTGCGGTTCCTCAGCCCACCGATAACAGCTACTACAGAAACCGCCTCTTAGCTGAAGCGGAGGAAAATTCGATTGTAGCGACAATCGCGGGGAAGACTCCATTCCGATCACGGACTTTTTCAACACCCACAGGCGAGAGCACTCAATAACCCTGCTCGACCTCCTGTTTAACCCTTTTCGCACTGCCTGAGTTCTGCCCGATGCCTCGCAACAGGTCGAAACCGAATGACTCCGAATGCAAAGGTCGCTGAGTGTGATACCTAGAAAAAGCAGGTAAAGAGCGGGTCAAAAACAGGCCCGACTGGATTTGATGGGGTAGCTGAACACAATCAGAAGAATCAACAAGCGCATAGACCTTCAAAATCGGGGCGTCCGAATTGCTAATTTGGCAGCAAGCCAAAGTGCAGTCGAGTCGCAAGCTTGGTTCCGAAGACAGATCTTAACAAGATGATTCCATCGGGATCAGGATGGGTTCTGATTGAAGCCGACGGTATCAATAGCTCCGGACAGATCGTTGGCATGGGCATGCACCGAGGGCAGCAGCGCGCATTCCTGCTATCGCCGCAGTAACGCCTCTACTGTGATTGTTGTGGATGGAAATTCCTGCTCGAGCAGCCACATGGCGCACTCCATCGAGGGACGCGTACCTTTCCTCGATCATCATGTCGTAGAAGTGCTCCGTTCCCAGCCTGTGTCCCAGAAGAACGGAGAAGTTCGTCCTTCTCGCAGAGCCCCTACATTTCCCCCTACAGTGACGGCTGCGAAAATCTCCGCACAATTCGTAAGCAATTGAAAAGGATGGTGAGCGCGGTAGGAATCGAACCTACAACCTACTGATTAAGAGTCCTATTCCCACCGCTGATTCTGCGGGATTTCAACAAGATACCTTGGCATATTCCGGCAAAGTGTGCAAAATCCGCAACTCCCGCGCAACAAGGATGGCGGCGAAGTGTGAGCAGCGGAAGCAACTGACTCAGGGGACAGCGCCTACAAACAGGACACCCGCTTCGCGCCATTCTGCGAACTGGACACCGACACCGCAGAACCCGGGATACCGGCAGCCTGACCAGCGGGCTTCGTCTTCAATCATTTGTTACCCGATCGTTCGGCATGACTATCATCCTGGCAGCGGCAAGAGTTTGATAGCTCGGCGGCAATTGGTTCTGTGACAGTGTTCCAATCGCTTTGCGCTAGCGGACTCAAGGCTCAACCTGGTTGATCATAAAGCTCGACATCTCGTCGAAGAATTTCCGAAGAATTTGTTCGGGCCCCGCCGGCAGCGCAGCCTCCTCAAAAGCACTATTCATCAAGCGCATCCATCGGTCGCGCGCAGTCTGATCACCTGGATAAATTTTTCCGCGATGTTGTTTCCCCTACGTAAATCCGGTTCTGCAGGAGTCTGTACAACGCGCCGCGGGAATACGGCATTCCTCCAGACCGGTTCCCGGCCGGGGCTAGTTCTTTCCGTTACTCTTATTTCTTCCTTATCAAGCAGGACCTTCAGCCCCGAAACACATCCCAATGCCAAATAGAGAAGGAAGACACGACGCACGGAATCTCCCTCTTCCGGCTTCACGATCAGCTTGCGTTCTTTGGCACCACTGGCACCTGCCATCCACCGGTCTTTGCGTTTGGAAGCGGCGATCTTGTCTCGAATTCTCTCACCCGTCACTTCCCTTGCGAGGGCGAACGAAAGCAACACATTCAGGGTCAGTCGTCCCATGGAACTGGTGGTATTAAATTGTTGCGTAACAGAAACGAAAGAGACTCCACGAACATCCAGAGCTTCGACGATCTTGGCAAAATCGGCCAGGCTGCGCGGGAGACGATCGACCTTATAGACGACGATGATATCGACCCTTCGATCCTCGATGTCTTTTAGCAACCGCTGCAGTGCGGGTCGACTCCATGGTTCCCCCGGAATATCCGCCATCGTCGTAGTGACTCGGTATTGCTCGTCAACCTTCCTGTCGCTGGCTCCGTGATAAGGCGTGGCAAGCTTCGCGCTGAGCATCGAGAGAGTTGAAGGATTGTTCGAGACCTTCTTGTGAAGACTTGCGAGTGTAAATCGCAAAACGGACTATTGCTTTAAATTCGCAGCTCATTGAGCACCTCTGGATTCATCGGAAGGCTTATTTTGTCGTCGTTCGGCAGAACCAACGAAAAGGTTGCACCACTAACACAAGTTCTGCGCGATATCATAGCTGCCGTTGGCAAAAGCAACATTGTGTGATGAGTTGGTTGGAGTGGTATCGCACCACAACGTACAAGAAAGTCACAGTCGCGACAGCGATCAAGAGCGCAATCGGAGCACCCCTGCGTTGATTCCGTTTTTCGCCCGACAGGAAAAGCGCCGGGCCTCAAACCCTCCGAACGAGTTAATCATCAGGAGGGTGGCTTCCAACCAATCTCCTTTGGTAACGGATACCGCGTGCGGAGTGACACGAACAGCGGGATGGAGCAAGAGCGCCGTGAGTTCGGCCCTTGGTTCGAGCGGGCCTTGTTGTAATGCTCTGCGGTCTGGGAGTGAATGCCGTGGTGAGTCTAACGAGGATGGGCCAAGATATTGCAGAGCACGCGGTGGTGCTAGCCTTTATTGTGGTGATTGTGATCGGCATCGACCAAAGGCGACTCCAAGGACGCTAAATTAATCCTGCAACGTTGCCCGGAAGGACTGCTTGTTCTTTGTCTCCCCGGATTTCTCAATCTCTGGTTGCGCGGGTAGCTCTGACGGTGGTTCGCCCTTCATTCCGGCCCTTCTGCGAGTTGCAAATCTCATCCGTCGCTAGGTTTAAAAGTTATGGTTTTCACAATGGGTGTTGGGCGAAGCTGCTCACAATCTGATGCGATGAGTTTCCGCTGCTCTTCGGTCATAGTCAGGAACTGAAAGCCACAAAAATGACCACGCTGGAACCGAACGACTGCACGCACGGTCACTATCTTCTGTCCAAGTGAGAGTCGAAGAGATGCGACCTCTCCGATCTCCAAGGCGTCCGATATGGTCGCTGCCACTCCCCCTTCGCCGATGTCCGCCGTCCGACCCCACAATTCATGCTTCTGGCCCGAACGGTAAACTGTGAGGGTCATACGGCTGTCGAAAGAGTAGCGTGCAAGGCGCATCGGATTCGCTCCGCATCTGTCCAACTCCGAGCGTTATAGAGATGGGATCAGGGCTCGTCCATTGTAACTGTCGAAAGCACCACGTTTTGACCATGGTCAATCACCTTTTTGGCGATAACACGCCAAACCATGATCACCGGTACTCCTCACGTGCACCAGAATGCACCATAAAAGACGCGAAGCAGGAAGAATTGCTGCCAAACCAGTATCCAATCTTTGCGGCGAACATAGATTGCGCTGTGATCCATTCGAGCGTCGTTAATCCTGCCGAAGACAGCAAACACTGCCACAGGTTTACGAAGTCGTTGTAGTTCCCGATGATGTTGCCTCTTGAAGCGCCTCTCATCTTGGCTACAATCGCTTCATCGTACACCACTACGATTTCCTCGATGACGGGAATACCGAACTGCACATGAGGACAAAGCCCACGATGCCGCACATGATAGGGGTGGCCGACTGGAATTTTTTCCAAATCTTGGACTCCAGAGATTCTAACCAGTTCGGAGATGTGATTTCTCCCCTCCCGACCGGCGACAAACTGCTGAATGCCCCTCTTGAGATCAAGCTTGCGCGCAGGGTCCTGTCGCCAGAAAACCGCTAGTTGATATGTTCACCGTCGTCGAAAAAGCCGGTTTCTGGGAGTGGTAGCTTGTCAGTTTTCCTTGCCCAGAAGACGTACAAGGTAGGTAGCATGATGACGGCGATGAACAGTTGGACGATCAGGCCGCCGACGATGACGATGGCGAACGGACGTTGAGAATCGGAACCAATATCGTGCGACATGGCGGCGGGTAGAAGTCCCAAGGTGGCGACGAGCATCGTCATCATGATGGGCCGAAGTCGCAACATAGCACCTTCCCTGGCGGCTTCCATCGGTTTTCGTCCGCGCGTGCGCAACTGGTTGATGTATTCAACCATAATCACACCGATCTCAACCGACACTCCGATCAGCGCCAGAAATCCGAGGCCGGAGGAGACGGAGAAATGAGTGTGCGTCAGCAGCAGGCTCAGAAATCCGCCGAGCGGTGAGAGCGCCACTACGGCGAGAATCAGGCCAACCCACTTCCACGAATCGAAGGCTGAGTAAAGGATGAAAGACATGAGCAGAATCGTGATGGGAACGATTATGGAAAGGCGACGGTTGGCGCGCTGCTGGCTTTCGTATTCCCCCGTCCAGTCGAGGTGATAGCTCTCGGGCAGCTTCACTTTTTGATTCACTTCCTCGATTGCTTGGTGGACCGTGCTGCCTAGATCGCGCCCTCGGACGCTGTACTTGATAGCGATGTAGCGCGAGTTCCCCTCGCGATAGATGCTCGAAGCCCCGTCTTCGAGTTTGATCTGGCAGAGTTGCGCAAGCGACACGCGTTCGCCGGAAGGAGCCAGAATGCGTATGTTTGCGACATCTTCGACCGTTTTCCGAAACGGTTCCTGGTAGCGGACGGTTAGATCGTAGCGCTGCTCGCCAATCAAGATTTGACTCACTGTTTTACCGCCGACCGCAGTTTCTACCGCGTCCTGCACATCGCTGACGTTAACTCCGTAGCGGTCAGCGGCGGTGCGGTCCACGACGAGATTCACATTTGGCTGGCCACGCACCTGAAAGGTACCAAGATCCGCCACTCCCGGAATTTTCGTCATCAAGTCTTGAATCTCGTTGGCCTTGGCTTCAAGGGTTTTCAAGTCGGTCCCAAAAAGTTTTACTGCGAGTTCCCCTTTGACGCCGCTGATCGCTTCCTCCACGTTGTCGGAGATTGGCTGGGAAAAATTCCAATCAACTCCGGGAAATTTGTTCAGCTCCTTGTCCATCTCCGCAATGAGCTCGTCTTTGGTGTTGAATTGAGAGCGCCACTTCTCGCGCGGCAGAAGATCGACGAAGAACTCGGTGTTGTAAAAGCCGCTGGCGTCGCTGCCGTCATCCGGTCGTCCAACTTGACTCACCACCTGCTTAACTTCGGGAAATTGGGAGAGTACACGGCGTGCTCGTTTTGCTAACTCTATGCTCGAGGAAGGGCCAGTGCTGGGCGCAAGCGTGCCACGCACCCAAACTGCGCCCTCATCTAAATGGGGCAGAAATTCTGAACCGACTACGCCGCTGAAGGCAAGAAACAGCATGGCCGCGAGCGCGACAAGGCCTAACCCCGCCGTAAGTTTCAGGTTGGCGAAACACCAGTCAAGCAGGCGGCCGTACAGCTCCTGCAACCAATGAATAACGGGATTGCGCCACTCTTTGATTTCATCTTTGAAGAGCAGCGTGCACAGCACAGGCGCAATCAGCAACGCGAAGAGCAATGCTCCGAGCAGAGCGAAGGCGACCGTCCATGCCATCGGGCGAAAGAGGCGGCCTTCCACGCGCTGAAGTGTGAAGATCGGCAGGTAAGAAACGATGATGATAATGCGGGCAAAGAAAACGGGACGCTGAACCTCGTGCGCGGCGGTGGCGATCATTTGCACAAAGGTTTTCTTCCCGCGGCCTAACTCCGCGTGCCGCAGGATGTTCTCGATGATTACTACCGAGCCATCCACCACCATGCCGAAGTCGAGCGCGCCCAGCGAGAGTAAATTTGCGGGGATGTGGCTAAGATCCAGAAGAATCGCGGCAAACAGCAGGGCGAACGGAATCGTGACGGTGACGATCAAAGCGCTGCGAACGTTGCCCAGAAAAAGAAAGAGCACCAACGTGACCAGCACAACACCGTCAGTCAAATTCCGGAGCACGGTATGCGTTGTGTAGTGGACCAGGTCGCTGCGATCAAGATGCGGGACTAGTTTCACCCCGGCGGGCAACAAATGTTTATTCAGCTGGTCAATCTTCTCGTGGAGCGCATTGAGAGTGGCGTCAGCCTCGGCGCCTTTGCGTAGGAGCACAATGCCTTCGACGATGTCATCGTCGTTGATGACTGTGCCGTCGAGATGGCGCACCGTCTTTCCCAGTTGCCCCAGACGCACCTTAGGAGCCTGCGCGACGGTGCCCAAATCGCGCACTCGGACCGGGGTACCGTTCTGTGCCTTGACCACCGTTGCCGCGATGTCGTCCGTCGTTTGCATGAGGCCGACGGCGCGTACGTTCAATGCCTGCTCACCGCGCTCAATGAAGCCTCCGCCGGCGTTGGCGTTGTTGGCGGTTAGAGCTTGTTCAATCTGGCTCAACGACAGCCCGTAAGAAACTACTTTTCCTGGGTCCAGCTGTACTTGATATTCGCGAGTCGGCCCGCCAAACTCGTTAACGTTCACGACGTTGGGCACCGACTTAAGCTGGTTAACCACGTACCAATCGTTCAGAGTCTTCAGCTCCATCACGTCGTACCTTGGGTTCGAGCTCTGGAGCGTATAGAAAATGATCTGGCCCGTGGGACTGTAGTCGGGCCCTATACCCGGATTCACGCCCGTCGGCAAGGTGACATTTTGCAGGCGATCCAACACTTCCTGGCGGGCATTGAACGTCGTCGTGTCATCGTCGTAAATTATGGTGATCACGGAGAGTCCGGCCAGCGATACGGACCGGAGATGGGTCATGTGAGCGACGCCATTCAGGGTCACTTCCAGCGGGACGGTGATCTGCTGCTCCACCTCTTCCGCCGCGTGCCCCGGCCACTGCGAAATCACTTGAGCGTAGGTATCGGCAACGTCGGGGTAGGCCTCGATTGGCAGGTTGTGAAAAGAAACAACACCCCAGACGAACAGCACAAAAGTCACACTTAAGACAAGGATGCGATTGTTCAAAGCAAAGTCAATTAAGTATCGGATCATTTCCCCTGCTCCGCGACCGCTGAAGAAAAATCCAGAGCATTCGAGACGAGCACATCTCCCGCCTTCACGCCGTCCGCGATCTGCGCGGTTCCGTCAGAATCTGCCCGCAAAACATGCACCTCCACGCGGCGAAATGTCTGCGGGCTATCTTTGCGGAACACCCAGTCTTTGTCCTGTAGTCGCATGACAGCCGTGGACGGAACGATAATTTTCGGCTGCACCTTGCGCGAACGAAACGTGACGACCGCGAACATGCCAGGCCGCAATGACCCATCGCGATTCGGCAACACGATTCGCGCCTTGGCGGAGCGCGTGTTGGGATCGAGGACGCGCGAAATGTCCACCACTTTTCCGCGGTAAGTCTTGTCGGGATAGGCATTCAGCTTTATTTCCGCGGAGTCACCCACGTGAACGTCGTCGAGGGCATTTTCGTAGACATCGCAAAGCACCCACACCTGCGCGAGGTCGGCAATGGTAAAAAGATTCGGACTGTTGTCGAGGCTCTTGATGCCCTCGAATCCGGAAATATTCTGTTCGACGATCGTTCCCGAAACTGGTGCACGCAATTCGATCACGGAACTCGGATGGGCAATCTCTCCACCCAACAAACGGACACGCTGTTCCACGTTCTGAACGTCCGCTCTGGCTTTTTCTTCCGTGTCGTCCGCCTGTTGCAGATCTTTTTCAGCAAGTGCGCCGTGGGAGTAGAGCAGCTGCGACCGATCCAGGGCCTTCTTCGCCAGCCGCTCGTCAGCAGCCGCTTTCTGATAATCGGAGAACGCTCCGGCAAGATCGGCGCTGTGAATGGTGAGCAGCAGCTGTCCCTTCTTCACGTTCTCGCCCATGCGAACCTTTAAATCCACTACGCGGCCGGAGCCTTGGGAGGTCACGTGTATGGTGCGATTCACATCTGGCGTGATAGTGCCATTGGCGCTCAGAACTAACGGCACATCTTTGGTCTCTACCGTCGCCATCTTGAATAAGTCAGGATGTTCCACGGTGTAGAGGTTAGGGTCGATAGTAACTTCCGCTTTAGTTGGAGCTGCCTTGGTCTTGTCCGAACACGACGCGGCAATCAGTACAAACAATGAAATGCAGAGAATGGCCGCCAGCTGAGAGAACTTGTCTTGTTTCATTGCACGACCTCGCGGCCCATGGCCTGATTGAGTTGAGCGGCAGCTGTCAAATAGGAACCCACCAAGTTTGCATAGTTCAATTGCAGGGCTCGGTAGTCGGACAGTGCGCTCAGGAAATCCAGAAGAGATGCGCCGCCGTTCTGGTATGAAAAGGTCACGGTGTCACGCACGCGAACCGACTGTTGAAGATACTTGCTCTTGTAAACCCTCAACAAGCCCAGCGTGCTCTCGACGCCAGCATAGGCAGAATCTACGTCACTCAGTACCTGTGCCTCTGCCGCGTCGCGCAATTTCTGGTTGCGAGTAATGTCAACCTGCGTGCGAATCTTTTCCCCCTGATTGCGGTCGAAGATGCGGAGCGGAACGGACACGCTGACGCCCAAAGAATTTTCATCGAAGGGATTGTTGAATGATGGATTATGAGTCCACCACACGGCAAAAGTGGGGTCGGTTGAACCGTTCGCAATCGCCAGTTTGTGATCGGTTTCGGCTTTGTACAACGCTTCGACCGCCGCCTTTAAATCAGGCCGAGTATCCAGCGCGGATTTCCTGAACGTATCGAGGGCGCCGAGTTGATCGTTGAAGTCATAACTGCCTGTCACGTCGAATTGATCGATTGGCGTTCTGTCGTTGAGGAGGGCGAGCAGGTGAATTTTCGCAGTGCGCAGGTTCACCTCGGCGGTCTGCACGTCCGATTCGTACTGCGCGCGTCCTAATTCCAGACGGTCGACATCGATTTGCGCAAGGTCGCCGGCGTGGAAACGAATGCCGGCTATGTCCAAGACATGGTCCCAATACGCCAGGTCGTCGTTGGCTAATTTCAATACCGCTTTTGCTTGCAGAATGGAAACGAAGGCACTTCGTAAATTGAAAAGAAGCGTCCTCTTCATATCCTCGTGATTTGAGACCGCGACGCCGGTCGCATTCTGCACGCTCTCTAAGCGTAATTCGCGCTTGTGCCATCGCTCGTGCAGATAACTTATGTTGGGCGAAATGCTGGTGCCGCGAAGGGGCTGCCAAACGCCTTGATAAGGAACGAGTTGGGTGCCATCGGTGGATAAAGTAAACGTCGGATTGGGCCGGAGGAATGCGGTGATCTCTTGGCTTTTGGACTCCTCCACATTCAGTTCGTCGGCGAGAAGAGCCGGATTGCTCGTCTCGAGGCGGTCGCGCACTTCCTCCCACGTCCAGTGTTGATCGGCCGCAGCCGTGAGCGTAAACAGCAACGGAAGTAATAATGACGCGAGAGCGCGTCGAATATGTCCCATTCGAATCTCCGAAGTATTGTTCTGCGTGTACCACGGGCACTTATGTTTTAGGCCGGGAGCAGGGGCCGCCACAATGCGGCAAATAACCTTTACTTTTGTGTTCGAAACAGCCGCACGCGGTCACAAAGCTAGTGACGCGTGCGGACCTAGGACAAGGGCGGAGGGCGGCTGGCGATGGTGCAGGTCAACTCTCGCGCATAAGAAACCGGTGATTGTCCCGAGACCGACGCGCACGTTTCGGTCGGCGGTGGGAAAAAATCCAGAGAAGCCACAGCGGCGTGAGACGGGGCACTGCAGCTCCATGTCTGAAAGGCTGTTTGGAACTTTGCGCCAGCCGTGTGCCTTACAACCCTCTTGGACAGGCCGGATTCTTCAATCTCGGAACACAGCGGGTGTAAGTCGTCAGTAACGGAAACTACCGGGAAGAGCAACGCTAGAAGCGAAGTCAGCAAAACCAGCGACCGAAAACCGGACAGGCTTCGTGAACCGGGCGACAATGCAGCCTGGCGCCTCCAGAGGAGAAACGCCGGCAACGCCAACATCAGCCAGAGGCAGTTGAGGAAAAATTCCATCAAGAAATAAATGAAAGAGCTGTTCAGCTACTGCGAAATTGTAGACGCAGCTTGTAGAAAATGTCGAATCGAAAATCCAGGTTCTTTTTCGCCTAAGGACTCCTCTCACAAATGTGAGAGTACAAGACAACTTTGCTCAAGAATGCATCAATTGGACGCGGCGGGGGCTGGAAGTAATGGATGTTTTTTCCCCTCACCGTGGTACAGGGCGAATTGAGCGGCAATAGTTTATGGTGCCGAGCACACAAATCGAGAACTTGCTGTCGAAGCGGGAACGACGAAGATCCCCCGTACAGCTTGCCTTTGGTGGAGATAGTGCGATCAAACTATCTAATCGATTGTGACAACTTTAATCCGTTCGACGCGACGTATAACCTTATTCGTGGGAAATTGCGGAGCCGACACTGAGAAGACTGAGCCGTGAAAAAACCATCAAAGCGCTCAATCCTTGGACTCAGGCGCGCTTGTGGCAACGACGAGCCACTTTTGTGAACGCAGACGTAATCCTGAGGTCGAGGAAGCAGAAACACGATAGCGTCCCGGAGGCAGGTTTGCGATTTCAAACGTGACCAGTCGGAGCGATGAAATCAATTGGTTCAAACGAGCCGAGGTGCCCACAACTTTCCTGCTGTTCTCAACGAAGACTCCTGCCGTATCGTTGGCCAAATCTTGTAGCCCCCACCCATAACGAAGTATGGCCTTGGTCCCACGTGTAGGATGGTGATCCACCAAGGCTATGAAGCACGTAACGTGCTGAGCTTGGACAAGATCGCGCAACTTCTTGTAACCGATGCTGCTACTGTAATCATTCCCCTCGGCAATGACTGTCAGAATTCGCGTTCCCGGAAGTCGTGCCAACTCGTCAACTGCGGAAGCCATTGCATCGTAGATTGGTATTTCCGACTTCTTGCCCGGCTCGGTTGCGAGAGTTTCGATCAGGCGTATCGCCTCCGCTTTGTCCGACGTAGCCGGATAGACCGCACGTTCATGTCCCGCCCGGACCACCAGAAGCTTGTTCACAGGGACAGAGATCGCATTCAGGATCGATACCGCAAGTTCTTTCTCGCGGTTGATCACTGCGGTCTGGTCAGGCCCGGCGTCAATCACAAGAGCGATGCTAACCGGGGTCGTCGCCGGATCAAGTACCGTCAGAGCCTGAAGGTTCTTTCCGGCGATATTCACTTCGACTTCACTCCCTGTCACCTTTGCATCCGACGGTGCCGCGCGAACTATGATCGTTTGCGTTGTCTTGTCTTCGGGCCTTGCGCTTAGGGACAGAACCAAAGAGGTAAGGAGAATAGCCATGCTGCATCTTCTTATTCGTCCGATTCGAGATTTGAAGTCTCGCATAGAGCCTACTCGCACTTTCCAGCGCGCACCACAAAGAACAAGAGCGTAATGGCGATCAATATGGCATCCTGCATTTGCGACACACTCCGTAACCCTTATGGTCGAAGTTGCAACTCAAACGTCAAAATCACAGCGAGCCCCAGGAGATTCCGAGTCGGCGAGAGGCCGACGGCTCCGGGCGCAGGTGCAGGCACCGCGGAGGAACCCGCCGCCCGGCCCCACGAACCGTCGAGTCTGTGCTTCAGCCTCATGATTCCGGTAGTCTGCCGATACGACTTGCGATATTCAAGCGTAGTCGTGTCCGCCTTCACCGTCTGAATGAACCCCGTCAGCCGCCCCTTCCGATCCCAGTGGACCTCAGGTCGTTCTGTGACACTCCAGTGCTTGTTCAGCACCCAATGCGCTGGTGATTGCCCGGCCATCCATAAAACGCGCGGATTTCCACGGTAGCGACTTCTTCTGTCCCGACGTGATATTCGGGGGCGGTCGTAATGCGTTGTGTTTTCGATTCGGCGGTGCTATCCCACAGATATCTCCAGAACTCGACTCCGGAGTTGGACTGATGAGGTCCAATCAGCAGCGCCTCCTTGAGGTCGCCTTGTACGCCGCTTGCCCCCCAACTGGGTACACTCGCGGAGCAAATTTTCGTCCCTCTCAAATTGCAATCACCAGATCCCCGGAGCGTCCGATTTCACGACGCGATACTGCCGCGTTGCGAATTTTGGCCGCAGTGTATATCTACAGCCGTTGCCTTATAGCCTGGCGCATCCAGCGCTGTTGAGCTTTGGTGTCCATGATCGCATCGGCAGCCTTGAGAACGTCTTTCTTGTAATCAGGGGGAAATACAAAGACCCTATGGTTCGGACCGCCCAACGAAGATTATTGTAACAATGTCGTTACGCCCCGACAGGGGCGGAGCCGCCTCATCCTCCCCAAATTGGCTCCGGCTCTGCTCTTGCCCGGTCCAGATTGATGATCGGTTGCTCCAATTCCTCCTTCAGGTTTTTCAACACGAGCAGTTGCCTGAAGGAATCTCGGGAAGGCCGCTGATCACAATGGAGCCGTTTTGTACCTCTTCTTTGGTCCGCAGCGACTCGCGTGCCACTGCCGGTAGGTTCTATACGGGACGGGCCGAGCTAGAGGCACAACGCCCGGGCTACCCCTACCGGCGGTGTATGACAGTGTCTAAACCGCTGGGAGGTGTACCGAACCCTTGCTACCTTCGGCAACATCGGCCCGACTGCCTCCACGCTCGCAATTGTTTGACGTTAGAATGCGTCGATACAACTGCATCTCGTATTGCTGAGTCTTAGTCTTCCAGGAGAGATGAAAATGCCAAAAGACGCACACAATAAAGCAGCAGAACATCACGACAAGGCCGCTAAGTCACATCGCACCGCCGCAGAGCATCACGGCAAGGGTGACCACAAAGCGGGACACGAACACTCCAAACAAGCCCACGGGCATTCCGAGCAGGCTCATGACCAATCCACTCAAGCACATAAGAAGTCAGAAGCTAGTTCAAAGTAAATTCCGTTATGAGCGTCTTAGCCCTTCGTGATAGGGGCTTTTCTTTTAACTATAAGAAGTTTGGAGGATTGATTTTCTTGTCGATTATCAGTACGTCTAGATATGCCCAATTGCGACAAAGGTACGAACCTCTTAGTAACGGCCAGCGCGTCAAAATTCTGCTGACACCCACACTAACGGACTTGGGTAACGATACACTTGATTGACTATAGACTAAATACGACAATGGGTTAACCATAGATGCTGGCTTGGGGCGACCAAAAGGTCACGCGGAGCATTAAAGCCCTTGTGTAGCACCGCGGCAATTGCCGTATTAGATGAATCACTTCGCGACGTGATTTTTGCTGCTGCTCTCCACCGGAAGACGTCACGGATCCTTGTGGAGTGAAGTTGCTCGTATGCCGGCCAAAGCGCAAAACAGTGCCTCAGGCCGATGCCTTCGTCAAAATTCCGCATCAAACACCTCGCAACTAGATTCTGGCACGACTCTCTCTTGCGTCAAGTAGGCTATTTAAATGAACCTTGTAGATTGGTTACTGGCTGACCTTCGACTTCCCAAGGGTATGAAAAATCAGCCGGATGCGGAGCACTCCTGGTGGCGCGTGATGTGCCTCACGGGCGTTGATTACTTTTCTACTCTGGGATACCAGCCCGGCATTGCATTTCTCGCCGCGGGCGCGCTTTCGCCGATTGCAACTCTCATTCTGGTTCTGGTCACGCTGTTCGCTGCTTTGCCGGTCTACAGCCGCGTCGCCGCCGCCAGTCCTAATGGACAGGGCAGCATTGCCATGCTGGAAAGACTCTTTCCTCAATGGAAGGGAAAAGTCTTTGTCTTAGTCCTGCTCGGTTTCGCAACCACCGATTTCGTCATAACTATGACGCTTTCCGCCGCCGATGCCGCCGCGCACTTCATTCATAATCCATTCACTCCGCATTCCATGAGCAATCAAATGGCGGTCACCTTAATCCTGCTCGCAATTCTCGGGGCAATTTTTCTCAAAGGATTCAAAGAAGCGATCGGCATCGCTGTAATTCTAGTAGGCGTTTATCTCACTCTTAGCGCCATCATCACTGTGGTCGCGATTTTAGAGGTCGTCAGGCATCCGCATGTTTTCGCCAATTGGAAAAATGCTATCTACACCCAGCATGGCAGCGTGCTTTCTATGATAGGAGTATCACTGATCCTTTTCCCCAAACTCGCTTTGGGGCTTTCTGGCTTCGAGACTGGGGTTGCGGTCATGCCTTTGATAAAGGCAGAGAGCCTGGAAGGCAGAATCCGCAACACGCGTTTACTGCTGAGTACAGCCGCCTTCATTATGAGCGCTTTCCTCATTGCCACCAGCCTTGTGACTACATTGCTAATCCCAAGTGAAGCGTTTCAGGATGGAGGTCCTGCGAACGGCCGCGCTCTCGCCTACCTAGCCCACAACTATCTGGGTAATGCTTTTGGATCGCTTTACGATCTGAGCACGATTTCAATTCTGGCATTCGCGGGCGCTTCCGCGATGGCCGGATTGTTGAATCTTATTCCACGCTATCTCCCGCGTTTCGGAATGGCTCCGGAGTGGGCACGCGCGTCGCGGCCCCTGGTTCTGGTTTTCGTGGGAATAGCATTAGTCGTGACAGTGCTTTTCCACGCCAACGTGGACGCGCAGGGAGGCGCTTATGCCACCGGCGTACTCATACTCATCACCTCGGCGGCGATTGCGGTCACGATTTCCGTCTGGCATAAAAGCAGTCGTTGGCTTTTTCTCGCTATGTCTCTCGTCTTTATTTACACCACGGTCCTGAATATTAAAGAGCGACCTGAAGGAATCAAGATCGCATCAGTTTTCATTCTTACGATTATCGTGACCTCTTTAGTTTCGCGGGCATTGCGATCTACCGAACTGCGAATCTGCGGCGTCAATCTCGATTCCGTGGCACAGTCTTTGCTGGATGAGTGTTACGGCCACACCATTCGCCTTGTGCCTCGCAGGCCGCAGCCCGAGAGCGAAGCCGATTTGGACGGTATCGACCGAAAGGTCCGGTATATGAACGGAATCAGTTTAGATGAGCGCCTTTATTTTTTCGAAGTCGAACCTGGAGATATCTCCGATTTTGAAGATAAGCTCGCAATCACTGGGGAGCGATTGGGAAAACACCGTGTTCTTCGCGCTAAAAGCCCGGTGGTTCCAAATGCGATCGCTGCGCTTCTGATCTATCTGGAAAGCACCACCGGGAACGCTCCTCATGCCTACTTCAAATGGCACGAAGGAAATCCCATCTCTAATTTATTCGCTTTCCTTTTGTTTGGAGAAGGTGATGCTGCGCCTATCACTCACGAAGTTTTGCGACGCGCAGTGCAAGATCCGAGGAAGAGGCCCGTCGTACACGTGAGCTGAACGGTCGGCAGTCCTGACTGATGTGCTCCGCTAAATTGTGCAAGGCCGCAAGCGCGCCCGGCGGTCTAAATGTCAAGGCCAGAAAGCGCTCCGAGCTGTTCCAACGTGCTGCCGCTCGACAGGAGCAAAGAGCCCGGCGGAAGCGCAAGGGCAACCTCCACCCCTAGGCCTTAAATGAGCAAACGATGGGTTCTCTTATTGACGCGACCTACGCTCCAGGCATAATTGAAGTGCATTAACTCGCATACCTGTAGTGCACCCTCCAAAACTAGACACAAGGGGCCGGGTTTGAAGTAAGGGTTAGGGCGAACCGGGCACGAGCATCGTGCGGGGTTTGTCCGTGGAGTCCGAAATCGAGCCAGGAGCGATAGGTGTGGCGGAACGTGTGCCACCCGATGTCGCCCAAGCCAAGTTTTCGTCCAGCCGGACGGATGTAGTCCTGCTGGATTGGACTTGCGTGGTAACAGCGGCCGGTCACCGGACTGGGGAACATCCAGCCCTCCTCCGATTTCGGGCATCGCTCTTTCCAACTCAGCAGGACTGTCGCCAGGTCAGGATCGAGTGGGAGATCGTCTTCCGAGTACTCGGTTTTAACCTCGTCAACAACTCCATCGACCACGCCGCGGGTGACCCCCATCGTGAGTTCGCCAAAGTTGATGTCCCGCCACTTTAAGGCCAGAATTTCGCTCGCTCTAAGGCCTAGGCATTGCGCCACAACCGCCGGCTTTATTAGATTTACAGCCATCGACAAACATTTTGCCGAGCTCGAATTGAACGCGATTTCTACGCGCAAGCGAAGTAGGTTCTATGGGGGGTAAAAGCATGGCGCTTAATAGCAATTCCTGGCGTTTCGAGACGCGAATCTGGAACCGCGGTATATTCGCGCAATGAGACGCACCACGACGAAAAGCAAGCTGGGTCCCCCAAGACGTCGAAATGTGCCGGGACCTGACAAGTTTTCACGAGCCGGAACTCCAAGCAAAATTCGAGAAGCGATCAATAGCGATGTAGACATGCGGAATGCTTTCGCCAAGTATCCCCAGCTATTGGATACTCTCGTCGCGAACCCTATTTTCGGGCGTACTTTCATCACGCTCGTCTCGGAGGGCTGCGCTTCAGGTGAGCTAATTTGGTTGTTGAACGTTTTGGTCAATCGAGACGGAGCGGCTTCCCGGTATAAAAAGGATCTCGACTTTTTGAAAAGTCGACTGCATGGCGTCATTCGCGGGTTGGAATCTTTAAGAGAGGACGTTGTAAGTCTTAGCAAAAGTCAAATCGGCGGTGACCCATTAGCGGACAGAATTAGTTTCGACGACATCGACCTTAGAGTGGAGAGCAAATTCGCTCGCAAATATTTGTCTATAGACTTGCCCGGCGAGTTGGCATGGGCGAAGGCCTATTTCAGAGAACTTAAAGAGAAACTCGCGGAAGAACTTTCAGTGAGGAAATTCGCCGCCTCGGCGAGGCTTTTCGCTTGGCTATACGCGTACTCCTGCGCGGGCACCGGGCGCCCTGTCACTTACCGCGAGGTCTCTGACTTGGTCAATGCTGGTTTCGTCGCAAATGGCCGTTCGTCTGATGTCTCCGAGGCCGTCGTTAGGATGAACTTGCAACGCTTCAAGCGCTCATCGGCGCTCGCATACGAACACCTCACGTTGCTGATGAAAGACTATGTGAGTTCCTGTCCGACTGGTCACCCGACCATTGCTGATTGGGTGTCGTCTAACTTCGACAGTTGGGCGTCCGCCAACGTTCAACCAATGGCTCCAGTGCAGGTAACTTTGGAAATAGAGCGTCGGGCAAAAAAATTCACTGAACACGAGCGAAAATTCGCTGAACACGAGCGCGCCAAAAAATAGAGCCGTTCGTGTGCGCGACTGCCGGTACATGCCTGCCGCAATATGCTTGCATGCGCACGTTAGATGAAACTGAGTCTTGTCGGCAACAATCAAATCACCACCCACTGCTAGTCTCTAAACGCGAAGCCGCCGCTTTGCTAGGAATCTGTCTCCGCAGCGTGGATAACTTAATCGCGGCCAAGCAGCTTCCCAGCCGGCGCATCGGCAGAAGAGTGTTGATCCCTTACAACGCGCTGGCTGCCTTTGCGCGACGAGACCATCGGTTCGCAGCGGATGGCCCTGATGGGAGCGGACGTGACTAGAACATCTAAAAGCCATTCTTCTCTGAGTCACGCCGGCGATGCTGACCACGATGATGCGGTGCGCCTTGAACGCTCGGCGCTCGGGTGCGTCTTAGAATACCCAGCGCTCATCGGCGAGGTGGAAGCAGATGTCACAGATTGTTTTCTAATCCGAGACCATCGGTTGCTCTGGCGGGCTATGGTCAAACTGCACGGCGAAGGCATTGCGCCCGATATTACCTTGCTTCCCGCGGAGAGCGGCGTAGATGCAGCGTACATTGGTGGCCTACTTGAGCCGGGCTACTTCCTCTCAAATTTCCGAAATTACACGGCACGCATCCGCAAGTCAGCACGGGACAGGTGCTTCCGCCAATTGCATGAAGAGCTTGGTATGGCCTGCGCCGACGATCGCCCGCGGATTATTCAGCAGATGAATGAGCTACTGATCGACTCCAGTTCAGAGAAGAAAGGCATTCAAACATTCGCGGACGTGCCCGAGGTGCTTAGTCTTCTGGCGGATCCCGATCATCAAATTTGTCGCGACTTGTTAGTGCGGCGGGGGGTGACGATGATTGCCTCTGAGCCCGGCGTGGGGAAATCCTTTCTCGAAATGGCTCTCCTCGTTAACGTGGCAATCGGCGGCGAATTTCTAGGCCGTCCGTGCAAACGCACGCGGGTCCTCATGCTAGACCGCGAAAACCGCACAGCTTTGCTCCAGAAAAGGCTCGGACTCATCGCTGGCGGACCTTTGCCCAACTTGAAAATTTGGTGCTCCGGTAACTCGGACCCCCCGCCGAAGCTGGGGGACCCCCGACTTCTCGCCATCGCCCGAGAAGAGCCCACTGTGTTTGGGTTCGACTCGCTTGTCAGGTTTCACGATCAAAACGAAAATTTAGCAACGGCGAGCGGAAAGGGGGATGGCGATACAGGCATGGCTTATGTCACTGGTCAGGCAAGGCTTCTGGCGGACGTGGGAAGTACCGTGCTCATTTTGCACCATAAGGGTAAGGGTGAGAAAGACTACCGCGGCTCCGAAGAAATAATAGCGAATGTGGATGTAGCCTATGTCCTTCTGCGAGACGGGGAGAATGGGCGCAAGCTCCACAACACGAAGTTCCGCGACGGCCCTGACGGCTTCGACATCCGCATTAGCTGTGACTTTGAGGGGGGCAATTTTCGCTGCACCGATACTGTTGTGGTCAGCGAGCAACGAGACCCCACTGCAACGTTGCAGCACCTCATCGAGCAGGAACCAGGCATCGGGGTAAACAAGATCGTCAAAGCTTCCGGGATTCGCAAGAGTGATGTAATCCAACTCCTGAAGGGAGGGAAAGGGGAACTGTGGCACTCCAAGATTGGACCTCGCCGAGCCCACTTCTATTTCCCAGGAGGGACTGATCCCGGACTGGTTCCCGCGACTGGGAGCCGAGAAGGCAGGGAACTGGTTCCCGACGCATTCGGGACTGGTTCCCACATTGATTCCAACGGCGCGGAACCAGTCGAGACCTTTCCACCGGTTCCCAAAACCCCTCCCCTATATGGGGAGGTTTTGGACTGGGAGTCCTAGACTGCACAATCTCTTGACTTACTTAGCGATAAGCATGATAATCGAGGTATGCGAAAGAAACCCAACCTGCACGCGCAGGCCCTAGGAAGTCTTGGAGGAAGGGCTCGGGCCAAGAATTTGTCGCCTGATGAGGTCGCCAAGATCGCCAGCAAGGGCGGGAACGCAAGGGCCGCGAAACTATCGTCTGCCGAATTAAGCAGGATTGCGAAGCTAGGCGTTGCCGCCCGTGAACGCAAGAGGAAAGGCGTCAGGTAATTCTCACTTTTGCACAATCTGGGGAGACGGCAACATAATAGGAAGGAGAAAGCCAGGTGAAAAAGCCGACTAAGAAGGTTCGGGGTGTGTTCGAGAAGCTGCCTGGGTCAGAGATTTGGTGGATTTGCTATTTCGACGCCGATGGACGCAAGCGACGCGAGAAGGTCGGTCGGAAAGGCGCAGCGATAGCCCTTTACAGAAAGCGCAAGACCGAAGTTATGGAAGGGAAGAAACTGCCAGACAAAATTCGGGCAAAAAAGGTTGGGTTTCCCGAGTTGGCCGAAGATGCACTCGAATACTCGCGCGCTCATAAGCGCAGCTTCGGTGATGACGAAATCAGAATGGCGAAGCTGAGGGATTGGATCGGAGAGCGTTCGGCCGACTCCGTAAATCCGCAGGAGATCGAGCGCTGGCTATGCAGCAGGACAGATTTGAAGCCTGCGACACTAAATAGATACCGCGCTCTCATTTCGCTCACTTACCGGTTGGGGATGCAGAACGGTAAGGTGAGTGCCAATCCGGCGCGTTTGGTGCGCCAAAGGAAAGAAAATAATGCGAGAATCCGCTTTCTATCTAAAGAAGAAGAACTGGTGCTGCGGCAGGTCGTAGAAGCCAAGCACTTGGTCCACCTTCCGGAGTTGGAGCTCGCCTTAAACACTGGATTACGGCTCGGTGAGCAGTATGGCCTCGCTTGGGAGTATTTAGACTTGGAGCGGCGAACGTTGACCATACCCTTCAGCAAAAATGGAGAGTCGCGGCATGTTCCGCTGAATGACGATGCACTGTTGGCATTGGAGGCAGCCAGGATGCTCTCAAATGGGCAGCCGTGGGTCTTTCTGAACCGTTATGGGGAGCGGCTGGTATCGCCGCGAGAGTGGTTCGATCCATCGGTAAAGGAGGCAGGTCTCCACAATTTCACATGGCACTGCTTGCGGCACACGTTTGCTAGTAGGCTTGTAATGGCAGGAGTTGATCTCAGGACTGTACAGGAACTCATGGGGCACAAAACGATTCAAATGACGGTTCGATACGCGCATCTAGCGCCCAAACATGAGTTGGCGGCTGTGCAGAGACTATGCGATACTGGCCCAGTGCAAAAAGCGCCAAGTGACACCAGAACTGACACCGATCCTTTACTGCGACCGCTCAAAGAAAACGCGAACATCAACTAAGTAATCCATCAGGAATGACTTAGTTAGGTTAGCCGGGATGGCGGAACTGGCAGACGCAGCGGACTCAAAATCCGCCGACCTTCGGGTCTTGGGGGTTCGACTCCCCCTCCCGGCACCAACGTTTTGTAATCCGTTTTAAGTCATCCGTTTTGCAAAAATGGCAAAAATTTGTTGCTCTATTTTTGCTCTGTTTTTGAAGCCTTAGGGCATAATTTTGGCTTGGCTCCGGGGAAGCCGAGTGCCATGCCAACAGGCGAGTACGGTTGCTGCGAATGGTGAAGGCAGACAAATGGTGACGATTCGGCGAGCTATAAATCTGATTGTCAACGAGGTAATGGCAATCGATTCCGTGGGACTCACTTCGGATACTGCTCACTTCGGATACTGCGGCGGTTCGGGCTCGGCCGAGCCGTCGGCGCGCGCGTCGGAAGCTCCATAGTTCATTCCGGTCTTCGAGTCATGCAGCACGACGTTTCCACGGCCCATGCTGGTCGAATACTCCTTCTCAATAGATAACTTGTGGCCCATGGCTAAAAGCTTCTTCAAAGTTTCTGGTTCCACTCGCGACTCGATCACTATATTGCAGCCTCGCTGCGGATGGACAGTGAAGCGGGCGTTCTCAAGCGCCTCCTGAATGTTCATTCCGTAGTCGGCAATATTCGATACGAATTGCGCGTGCGCTAGAGGTTGATTGGCACCTCCCATAATGCCGAAGCCGATGTGCTGATCTCCGCGTTCCATGAACGCGGGAATGATGGTGTGAAAGGGACGCTTGCGCGGGGCCAGCGCGTTTGGCGACGAAGGATCGAGGGAGAATAGTGCGCCTCGGTCCTGGAGCACGAATCCCATGCCGCGAACGGTGATGCCGGAGCCGAAGGATTCGTAGTTGCTCTGGATCAGCGACACGATGTTGCCATCGCGGTCTACTACAGTCAGATACGTCGTGTCGCTGTGCGGTGTGCCGTAGCCAACCTCACAGTTGGCGCGGCTGACATCAATCTGTTGCGCGCGTTGCTTCCCGTATTCCTTAGAAAGCATGCCTTTCAGCGGAATTTTGGCGAAGCGCGGATCGCCGTTGTAATGGTCGAGATCCGCGTAGGCCAGCTTCATGGCTTCAATTTTCTTATGCAGTTCCGGAAGGCTCAGCGGACCCTCGGGAGAAGCTGCCGAGGCTTCCATAATGTTCAACATTTCGAGCGCCGCCATCCCTTGTCCGTTGGGAGGGAGTTCGTAGACTGTCCAATCCCGGTAGGTAGTGGAAATGGGCTGCACCCACTCCGGAGTGAATTGCGCCAGGTCCTCTGCCGACATGGTGCCATCCAACGATTTGGATGTGCTCAGAATCGCTCGTGCGATATCTCCCTTGTAGTATGCGTCGGCTCCCTGCTGTGCGATGGCGCGCAAGGTATTAGCCAAGTCAGGGTTGCGGAAAACTTCGCCGACCGCGGGGACCTTGCCGTTGGGCAGATAGACGCGGCGACCCTCGGCGTCGTTGGCAAAGGCCGCAGGAGCGACTCCCCAAAAATTGTGAATCAGTTCAGGCACGGGATATCCCTGCTCGGCAAAAAAGATTGCCGGCTGCAGTAGGTCTCTCCAGGGCAACTTGCCGAAGCGACCGTGCAATGCGTTCCACCCTGCCACCGCACCTGGCACGGTCACGGAATCGATCGTGGCCGCAGGCATGTGCTCTGCGCCTTTGGCTTTCAAGTGCTCGATGGTCAGGCCTTGCGGTGCCCAACCGCTGGAGTTGAGTCCGTATAGCTTATTGGTTTTCGCATCCCAGTAAATCGCAAATAAATCGCCGCCGATGCCGTTCATCATCGGCTCGGTGACTCCGAGGACTGCGTTGGCAGCGATGGCCGCGTCCACTGCCGACCCGCCTTTAGCCAAAATTCCTGCTCCCGCCTGCGAGGCCTGCACGTGGCTGGTTGCAACGATGCCGTACTGGGTGATCACCATCGAACGGGCGCTGTGGCGGTCCTGAGCGGCGATGAGTTGGTTTAGCAGAAGGAGGACAAAAAGAGAGGCGATGCGCATGGATATGGTCACACCTTTGAGAAAAGAATGAACGGGCATTCTGAGGTTTGAAGGAGAACGAGTCAAGGTGACGGAGCGATTACTTTCAAGTGATGGATACTCGGAAATTATGCGAAGTCAAAAAGCTTCGAGGAAGTCAGCCGGAAATTCAGCGAAGCCGCTTAGACCTCTGGGAAGATTGAACACGCCAACCTCGTTGTCAGTCAGGGCTTCAGGTTATAGGAGGCGCTCATGGGGCCGGCTCCGGCTTTGTACTTGCGGGCGCGGGCCAGTTCGG
>JANYKL010000156.1 GCA_025361625.1 Acidobacteriaceae bacterium | reverse complement strand
GCAGGAGCAAGACAGGGTTTTACGCTCGTTTCCCGAAGTGGAGAGCGTTTTTGGCTCCATCGGTCGCTCCGAGAGCGCGACCGACAATGCGCCGCTGGACATGTATGACACTACGGTGACCTTGAAACCGCGGGAGCTATGGCGGCCTGGCCTCACTTACGAAAACTTAATTTCGCAAATGGACGCCAAGCTTCAATTCCCCGGCCTGACGAACACGTGGACGATGCCAATCGAGAACCGCCTCGACATGGAACTTACTGGCATCAAGACGCCCGTCGGCCTCAAGATCCAGGGACCCAACCTTGATGGCATTCAACAACTAGGACAGAAGATTAGCAGATTCTGGGAGGCCTTCCGGAGATGAGATCCGTATTCGCGGAACGCGTTGCCCAAGGATTCTACGTGAACGTGGAGGTGAATCGGCTAGAAGCCCGCGCTACGGACTCACCGTCGGCGACGTGCAACGCGCAATCACCTCCGGGATTGGCGGCGAAAACGTTGCTGAGAACGTCGAAGGTCGTGAACGCTATCCGATAAATGTCCGCTACGCGCCGGATTTTCGGGATGACCTGGAGAAGCTCAAGGGTGTCGTAATCGCGACGCCTTCGAACGCTCAAGTTCCACTGGGCGAACTCGCCAAGGTTTCCTTTTCTAAAGGCCCCACGATGATTCGCGACGAGGATGCCGCGCTCCCGGGGTACGTTTACCTAGATCTCAACACGCGCGACTACGGCGGATTCGTCGACAAGGCAAGCAAGCTCCTGCGGGAGAAACTCGTCCTGCCAGCGGGCTATAGCTTCAAGTGGTCCAGGGAATACGAATTCGAGTTGCGCGCGAAAGAACGCCTGAAGATCATCTTGCCCGTCGTGTTCTTCGTGATCTTTCTGCTGCTCTACATGGTATTCCATTCGGTCATGGAGGCGCTGGTTCTGATTTTCCCGACAGTTATGCGATGACCGGAGGTCTACTGCTGCAATGGTGACTTGGATACAACTTCAGCGTGGCCGTGTGGGTCGGCTATATTGCGCTGTTTGGGATTGCGGTCGAAACGGGTGTGGTAATGGTCGTGTATTTGCACGAAGCGCTGGACCGCCGCATAGGTACGGGCGTTCAACTCACCGACCGCGACATCGAGCAAGCGGCAATCGAAGGAGCCGTACAGCGCCTTCGCCCAAAACTAATGACCGTGACAGCGGTTCTTGCCAGCCTCGTGCCGATCCTCTGGGAAACAGGAATAGGCTCCGACGTGATGAAGCCGATTGCCGCGCCCGTCGTGGGCGGTATGATTACATCCACCATTCACGTGTTGATTCTGGTGCCTGTGTTTTTCGTGATGATGAAAGAGCGCGCGCTACGCAAGGGAACTCTACGATCAAGTGGTCAATTGAACGAGCTGGATGAGACTGAGCGGGCTTCTCAGTAGCATGATGAGGAGGGGTTTCAGTGCGGCGCCTTCTCAGGATTTAAGCGCAGCAGTCATGGCCGCTCTGCGGAGTTTTCGAAGATTTTCCCAGCTGAATGACCATGCTGAACGCGGCGTAAGAGGCCGCCAGTGTGGGAAGTCGGAAAAAGGCAAGCAAACACTGCAAAGCTAAAACAATACTTCGGCTGCCCGACTTGGAACTGTCGAAGAACAGTTCTGAACTCGCTCGCAGCTGAAAAGTAAAACGAATCTTGTTTCGATCCCGAACGCGCAACCGGCCCGCCAGTCAAACCTATTACAAAACTCCGACAATCTGCATGGCGGAGCTTTGCAATAATTCTTAATAGAGAACCTTATGAACGGCTATCCAACAATCATTCAAGGCGGGATGGGCGCGGGGGTCTCGAATTGGAGGCTGGCACAGTCCGTCTCGCGGCTCGGCCAGCTTGGTGTCGTTTCTGGAACGGCGCTAGATTCGATCTTTGTGCGGCGTCTGGAAGATGGCGATCCGGGCGGCCATATGCGCCACGGGCTCGACCATTTTCCATTTCCTGGGATCGCCGAACGAATTTGGCAGACTTACCACATTCCTGGCGGCAAGCCGGACGGCAGTCCGTATAAGAATCTGCCGATGCACTCGAAAAAGAGTTCGCGTGAGTTTCAGGAACTTGGCGTCGCCGCCAATTTTGTCGAGGTCTTTCTTGCCCGTGAAGGCCACAGCAATCCCGTGGGAATCAACTATCTGGAAAAGCTGCAGATCCCGCATCTGCCTTCCATCTACGGCGCGATGCTCGCCGGTGTCGGTTACGTGCTCATGGGCGCGGGCATTCCGGTCAGGATTCCGGGAGTGCTGGATCGATTCGTTACGCACGAGTCGGCATCCTATCCCTTGCAGGTTACGGGCGCCCAAGACGGTGATGACAACACTCTGACATTCGTTCCCCGGGATCTTAGCGATCGGGAATTCGTGGAGTGCGACTTGCCGCCGCTGACCCGTCCCCAGTTTCTGGCTATCATTGCCTCCAATGTACTGGCCGTAACCATGATCAAGAAGGCGAACGGCAGAGTAGATGGGTTCGTTGTCGAAGGACCTACCGCGGGGGGGCACAATGCGCCGCCACGAGGAAAGCTTCAACTCAACGATGCTGGTGAACCAATCTATGGAGAACGCGATGAGGTAAATTTAGCGAAGATTCTCGCATTGGGTCTACCGTTCTGGCTCGCGGGTGGATACGGCGCTGCCGCCGAGTTGAGTAAGGCTTTGGCAGAGGGAGCAGCCGGTGTGCAGGTGGGGACGGCATTCGCGTTCTGCGCCGAATCGGGACTGAGAGACGATTACAAACGAGCGCTTTTAGCAAAAGCCATTGCTGGCGAAGCGAGGGTATTTACGGATCCACTGGCGTCGCCTACAGACTTTCCGTTCAAGATCGCACAATTGGAAGGCTCACTTTCAGAACTGGAAGTGTACGCAGCCAGGCCCCGTATATGCGATCTAGGCTATCTCCGCGAAGCGTACAGAACGGCCGATGGCTCCGTCGATTACCGCTGTGCCGGCGAGCCGGTGACGATCTACGTCGCAAAGGGCGGAAAGCTGGAAAACACCTACGGCAGGAAATGCCTGTGCAATGCCCTGGTGGCGAACATAGGATATGCGCAGGTAAGGAACGGGAAGCACACGGAAATAGGTCTGGTCACCACCGGCGATGATCTGGCGGGGATCACGCGTTTCTTGCCAGCGAATGGCACGTCCTATACCGCTGCGGATGTTATAGCGAAGCTGACCATTGGTTGATCCCTGTAACCGCAACACCACTGACTTTTCCAAGAGTTTTTTGAGAGCCGTGACATAAGTCATCGTCTGGCCTGGTGGCAACCTCTATCATTGTTTTGTTCTTGGCGAGGAGAACAAAGCAATGAACGAGGGGAGCAATCCGCCGCCCAGCCTTACTATCTTCGCGAACTCTCGGATGATGTTGGCGGTTTCAAGATGGACGAACCGGGATCCGACGAAGAACGGTAAGCCGACTTATTTATAAATCAACTGCGGTCCGCGAAAATTTCGGCAAGGGAGACATCGAATGAAAACTTTTAGTCGAACCGTGATTCTTGCAAGTGCGGTTTTCGTTACGGTAGTGGCAAATGCAGGGGATGTTAAGGGCAAAGTGTCGGCGCCGGGGTTGAAGTCTGCGGAAAACATTGCGGTCTATATCGACGCCATTGCGGGCAAGAAATTCGATCCCCCTGCGCAACACGTAATGGTGAACCAGCTTAACTTGGCCTTCACGCCACACGACATCGTGATTCTTCGGGGAACGACAGTGGACTTCCTGAACGGCGATCACGTCGCTCACAACGTATTTTGGTCTTCCATCGGCGGCAACAAGGCCCTGAAGCAAAACATGATGGTATCGCCGGGCCAAACGAAATCGTTCCAATTCAACAATCTCGGCACAGCTCAGATTCTCTGCAACCTTCACACTGAGATGGTCGGCTATATTATCGTTGTCCCCACACCGTACTTCGCACTGACTGGTAGTGACGGTTCGTTCACTATTAACAATGTCCCACCGGGTTCATACAACTTAAAAAACTGGAGCGTAGACGGTAAGCCGACGACACAGGCAGTTACCGTGACAAACGCTCCGACGAACGTTCAGTTGACCGTTAGCAAGTAGCCATGACGAACGGAATGACAAGAAACTGCGGCAATTTTCTGTCCTTCGCAGCTGCGCTGATGGTTGTATGTTCGCTGTGGGGGAAAACGCCGTCCGGCCAGATTGCAAGGACGAAAGACTCGGAGATAACAGCGGTCTCGGGCGAGAGCTGGATTCGCCACATCGGCAAGCCGTTCAGCGAAACCAGCATGGGCAAGAGTTCATCGAGTCTCGGTCCCGCGCCGGGAGCCACTACTTCATGGCAACTGCAGCTATCGCCCGGATATTCTTCGCAACTGGTCACCCTGCATGGCTCTGATCTGTATCGCTTGAGTTGCCGGGGATGCCATGGTCCCCTCGGCAAAGGAGCGCCTCCCGAAATTAATGCCATTCCGGGCCCGGTGCAGGCGACCTCTGTTGCGACCACCATGGAACGCATGAAGAAGGCGGGCCGGGAGATGGGGCGCGCGGATGCCACCGCTTTGGCCAAGGAATCCAGGGCGTCGTTGATACAGCGGCTGCATTCCGGCGGGGAACATATGCTCCCGCCGACGTTAAGTGAACCAGAAATTCACTCGCTGGTTCCCTACCTCGAACAATTATCTGACGTGGCCGGTGCGCAGAAAAAACAAGTGGCGGTCAACGAATCGGCTGCACGCGTGGGGGAGCACATAGTGAAATCCACCTGCCACGTTTGTCACAGCGCGGCCGGACCGAACCCCACCCCTCAGCAAATTTCGGAAGGAGCGATTCCTCCCCTCTCAAGCCTCCCGAAACGCCTCAACATGCCCGACTTCGTGCGCAAGGTTACCAACGGCGCTCCGATCATCATGGGCACGCCGGCAACTTCTTATCGCGGCAGGATGCCGGTCTTTGGTTATTTGTCGCAGGACGAAGCCGCTGCCGTTTACTTGTACTTGGTGCTCTATCCACCACGCTCCTAGATAGAGGCGCGGTGCTTCATGGTGCGGGCTTAATCGCTGACCTGCCGATTACGAATTCGCGTATCGAATTTACGTCGGCACATCGGTACCGTCTAGGTGGGATCGCGCCATGGTTGTTGAATTTTAGTCTGCGTGGCTGCATCCGGATTTTCCCCCGTAAAATCATCTTTCCTTTATCTTCAATGTTATGGATATCTAGACCGCTGGATTCCCCCAAGGCCCAAGTGCTCGCGGCGGCGATACGCGATTCCAATCTCAAAGTTGCTCCGTCTGTTTTGGGTGTGCTTGCCGATCTGCTCGTCGGACGAGGAATTGAAGAGCCGATGGCCGGCTGCGCTTACGTCTATCTAAGCCGAGGGCTCGGACCTGTGTGGGGCTTTCTCTATGGCTGGACGAGCACGATGGTTATGCAACCCGTTCGGGTGCGATTATCGCAGCAGGCATGGTGTGTTTTGCCTCGTTTATCTTCTCGTCATTAAGCACGCCGAGGCCCGGCACCCTCTCCCCGCGCGACAACATGCTTCAGTAGCCGGCAAAATCTTCCGTTCGGATATTCGTCCTCGTCAATGCCGGCGCTCACGAGCATCTTTCTCATACTATGGCGGGCGGTCCGGCACTCTAATAGATCGGGTGCGTCCAAATGCCTGGACAGCATCTCTTGGTCGATCACAACCGTCTCGCCCTTCCATTCTTTCTTGGATTTCGACATTTCTGTCATCGTGCAGATCAAGTTGAAGGTGGGAGTCGTCTTCTCTAAGCTCTGCATAGTTCCAGGAAAAAAAAGCGCGCCCGCGGGCAAATTTCCTCGGAAAACGTAGCAGAGCGCGCAGCATGGATGCGCACTAGGACGAAATGAATCTGGTTGCCTTCGAAAATCCAGTTCGCCGCCCACAAAACGAAGGCGCGCTCGCTGAGCCGTCCCGTGCCGATGTAGTAAGCAGGCGGGGCGGTGCATGTGAATGGCACCGATTAGCTGCGCCGGCATTCGCGCCATTCGACCCAGCTTGCGAACAACTCCCTGGATTACAAATGCAAATGCTGCCGCCGCTCCAAGCAGCAGCAACTCCAAGTGTCGCCCCTTCCACATCAGGTTGGTCAACAAACGGCCAATACCAGAACCAAAAAGACCGATGCAATAAACGCTGTCCGCCGTTCTAGCCGGGTATGAGCGGTCATAGAACCTGTCCCGATAAGGCTTTCGACCGGTGTCCGCAACCAAAACAAAGACAGTTCGACAATCGTGAACACAAGCAACGGCCAAATCCGAGCCGAGGCGAACCCCGCGGCAACTCCCGTGAACAGCGGGACCAGCAGCAGACCCCAGGCGCCATTTTCCCGTGGAACAATCAGCGCGCGCGTACGGGCGCGCAGCGCTGCGCGGACAGGTTTACTTGCCTCGGCCATCGTCATTGTGTAATGCGCATTGACTGCGCGGACATGCTCTGCGCTCCCGTTAGTGCGCCTTTTCCATCGCAATCGCGCGCCGAAACAGGATGTTGTTCTCCAGGTGAATGTGTTGGTGCAGATCGGATTCCAACTCCGCCAGCGCTTTGTACAGGGTCTGATAGCTGATGCAAGCGTCGGGAGGAGGAGTGTAACCACTGCTACCTTCGCGCATGGCGCGCAATGCGTTTCCCGCAGAATCATGTTCATGCTCCATCATCAAAACGGGGTTTTGCACACTGCCAAACGGTGACGGCAGAATCGGTTCGCTCTGGATGACGGTCTCCTCCATCCTCACGATGTACGGAAACAGCACCCTCTCTTCTTTCATCATGTGAGTGGTCAGCTCTTGCACCAATCCTTGAAAGCTAGCGCGGATGGGTTGCAGTTCGGGATGGTTCTTGCCGTGCACGGAACAAACTTTGTCGAAGAGAGGGGCGAGGCGAGCCAATTCCTCTCGCGTGTACTTGTGGTGAGTGTTTGTAATATGAGAGATCAGGTCGGCGAGTGGCTCCGTCTGCCAGTCATGGATCGCTTGCACGGCATTCGCGGAGTGGTCAGCCACCTCCAGCGTATCAATCACCTCGTCCACCGAAAGGTTGGCCGCACGACAGGCTTGCTCGAGCGACTTATTGCCGCCGCAGCAATAGTCGATACCCAGTTTTTCGAAGACTCTCGTGGCAGCGGGGTTTTCGAGCGCCAATTCCCGCACAGTTTTCTCAATAGTCATGCTCATTGGATCCTCCTCACGACCTGGCTTGATGCCTGGAAGCCGTGCTTGATGTACTGAGACTAGAGGAGCGACAGAGCCCTGCCGATGACTTTTGTCACGAAGATTACGTGGGCCGGTAGTGCACTCAGACGACTTGAGACTTACTCGGGGGTGTCTATTTCGGCTTCCAAACCCTTCAAACTTAAGATCGTTACCGTGCGGCCTTCAACCTTAAGCATTCCTTCCGACTGTAAGCGGGAAAGATTGCGGGAAACCAGTTCGCGTACCGTGCCGATCTGGGAGGCCAATTCCTGATTGCTGATGGGCAATGTGATTTCCACGCCTGCAGGAGATCGCTTACCCTCCTTTTGCGCGAGACGCAACAGAAACGAAGCCAGCCGGTGACGCACTGTGGTGAATGAGAGCTCTTCGATAATACCTACTAATTTGCGTAGGCGCGCTCCGACCACACGCAAGACCTTCAGTGCCACTTGGGGATGCGCGAGGCACAGTGCTTGAAAATCCTGTTTGCTGACGAAAAGCAGAGTGGCATCGTCAATCGCAGTTACCGAAGCCGGGTAGTTTCCCCCATCAAAGACCGGAAGCTCCGCGATAGAACCACCCGGACCATCAATGCTGAGTACCTGCTCGCGCCCGTTAACCGAACTCTTGAAAATTCGGACATGGCCCGACTCGACGACGTAGAGTCCAGAACAAGGGTCACCTTCGCCGAACACGCTCTCGCCCGTCGAGTAATGGCGCGCCACTGCGCGCTGTGCAAGAAAACTCAATTCGTTGTCCGTCAGCCCCGAGAAGATAGGGACCTTCGCGAGCGTCTGCGCAGGGGTGAGCGTGGATTCCGGCACGGTGGCTATTGTAATGGACCACCTCTGCCACGAAGGTGCGGGTGCCTACGGCATCATGAGCAAGCATGAGCATTCCCCTTAAAAGATGGCAATGGGAGAGCGGCCCTCTACGTCAATTGGGCGACGCTGGCGCAGCGCATGGCCAAAAGCGGAGCGCGCGTGCCGGTACTGGAGCAGGAAACCGAATTTCGCGATCGCATTCGCGGTGAGTGTCTGCAGCCGTGGGGAGTGGGTGAAGCGCGTCAACTGGATGTGGCCGACGCTTTGCGCACATGCGCCAACGAAATGAGGTGGGTCAATCTGATCATCAACGGCCAGCACGCAATGAAGCGTTATTTTGTCGCAATGACGCCGCAGGCTTCCGGGATGTGGGCCTTCTATCATTCGCTCGCGCAAGAGGCCTTGCTCGCGACGGCAGCGGCCGCCGCCGGGGCAGACGTTCGCCGCGGCGCGACCGTTCAGCATATCGATCCTGGAGCCAAGCCGAAAGCCAAAATTGCCCAGTCTGGTGGAACCAGCGAAGTGGAAGCGAGGCTCGTAGCGCTTTGTGCGGGCCGCAATCCGGCGTTGCGCGCCCAGCTCGGCTTCCAAACGCGATTGACCACCCTTATCGCAATGGCGTCGCTCTGGTCGGGGATGCGGCCGCCTCCCGATAGCCGATTTAACGCTGCCCCTAGATCAAGGTGCTAGAGGGCTACGGGCCCACGAACGGGGGTCATGAAGTGTGACGAAGCACACTTTTCCTCGTTTGCGCTTGTACGCCTCACCGGCTAACATTGACAAAGATCGTGATTTCTCAACGATATATGTTCGTCACCGCAAGACCTGCCAAATATCGGCAGCAAGCTACGACAGCAGCGTTTTACCCAGTCAGATTTCATATGAGAAATGCTGTTTGGACTAGAATGGCTTCGGAGCGTTAGTGAGGGCCATAGAAACACGCGCCAGCAAACAAACTGGGAGTCGAGAAGTCCATCTTTGAACCTTCGCTCCCAGTCCTCTTGGTGCCCACCTAGCAGCCTGCTCGAAAATGCAACTACGACATGGTCTCTTTTATGCGGCGAGGCTCAAATCGTCCTCAACCAGTCGCACTCCCGCGGCAGACCAAGCGGCCCGTCTCGCCTGATTTCGCTCTGCCCATGAGTGCACGCTCCCACGCAGGGTTACTTTGTCGTTAACCACATCTACCACTATCCGTTGCGCGTCGAGTGCGGTGGCACGCCGCAGGGCATTCTCGATTTCGGCTTTCACGTTTGAGGGATTGGCGATCGGTTTTACGTTGATCAAGTTAATCACCGCCTTGACGCCCATTAGGTTGCGAACCGCGTTCTTCGCCGCAGTTTGTTCGTATTTATAGTCGACGTCTCCTTTAAGGGTGATCGTTCCCTGCTCGACCTCCACCATGATTCTGGTATTGGGCACCTGCACATCCCATTCAAGAGCTTGTACTGACGCCCTGGCGATGTCTTGGTCGTGACGCTCGTGCGCGTAAGGCAGATCTACTTTAAGCTCGTCGACCACAGCCTTCACTCCTGAGACCCGTTCGGTTGCGTGCGTTGCCGACCATTTCTCGGCATAGCTCTTTGCGGTACCGGTGAGAGTAACGATTCCGTCCTTGGACGTAACCCCGATCCCGGCAGCCTGGATACTCGGTTCGTACTGCAACTCGTCTATGACATCTCGCTGAAGTTGCACATTTGTCTTCATCATTTTGTTATCCTCCATGCGTAAAGCGCCTGTTTCGCCCGGCTCTAACCGGCCGGAGAAAACGGCCTCTAACATTGCTCAGTATCTACGACGCGCCCACAATGATGCAGTGATGTGAAACACATAGGTTAGTGATCGTTCGCACATATGAGGACAACGGTTCGCTATCGTAATTTCGCTCGGTTCCGCATCATCGCCAGCATATTGTGTCGCCTTTGATCTTTCCAGCATGAGAGAGGAAGACGCTATGAAGAACTTTGAATACGCTGCCAGGTCCAACAAATTAGCACTTGCGAAAAGGCGTGCCGCAAAATCGATCATGTCTTGACTTGTAATCCTTAGTTTCGGCATACCAGGTGCATGCCGCTTACCAAAACGGTTTGTGGCACATCGACGAACTAACCGATTAAAAATATGAGGCTAAATCAAGGTTTTAGATCGAAGGGATAGAGCGGAGAGCAAGGACGGCGCAGTCAAGTGACAAGACGAGATATTACCGAGCGATGACATCACCTGATGCCCCGATGGAAGCGTGCCTTTGAGCTACATCAGCAAAACTACGCAGCCTTCGACTTAATTTCGATAGTCTTGCCCTTCGCGGCCTTTGGCATCGTTAACTGCAGGATGCCATTCTCCAGAGTAGCCGTAACCTTGTCGGCATCAACCGCCACCGGCAGGTCCACGACTCGCAAGATCTGGTTGGAGCAGAACTCCTGATAGACCGTCTTGCCCTTTTTCTCTTCTTTGTTGGTTTCGCGCTTACCAGTGAGGTCAACCGGTTCGGCTCGACGCTGACTTCGATTTCCTTCTCGCTGAAGCCGGGAACTTCGGCCTTCACTTTAAGTTCCTCAGCTGCCTGGGCGATTTCGACATGAACGGGATGGAGCAACTCCATCTCAGCCTTGAACCAGTCCTCGATATCATGACCAAAGGTTCGGCCATTGCCCTCGAAGACCTCGTATGCCCGCTCGGCAACCATTGTGAATATTCTGTCCACTTGCTCGGCCAGGTTTTCGAATTTCACGGGGTGGATCGTTGCGGGTTTCTCTTCCGTGCGCTGTAGGACTGTAGTCGTCGCCATTGTCATATCTCGCTTTCTAAGATTGTCCGCGTTGGCAACGGCGGATTGGCCGCCTCAGCCTTATTTTGTGGCCCAGCCAGAAGCCTCCAGGCCAGCGCTGCATTAATAGATTCGCAGAGGATAGAAAAGCACGCAGTGATCGTAGTCACAGACCAACGTGACCCCTAAACCCGAGGAGATGTGCAAAGATTCAAAACTTCTTTCGGGAAATCTTCAGCTTCTGCATTCTCGAGTTCAGGGGTTTTGCGGTTCATCCCCAAGCGCTCAGCCGCGACGCCTAGACCGCCCGATTTTTTCGTGGCAGGTATTGCAGCTATACTTACGAATTTCTGTTCGATGTCCCTCTGCTTTGTCGCAGTACACGGAGGATGTGTTCGCGCTCGATTTTCTCCAGGTTCGCGGAGGGACGAGGTAACTGTCTCCCCTGCGGAGACGTATATTCGTGCTGATTCTGATCCTCCTTACCGGACAACCGGGTCCGTCTATGCGAAGAAATAACCTGCTCCCGCTGTGCCTAATCCTGAGTTTTTCCGCCGCCGCAGCGCAAGTGACTGCTCCCAGCGAGATCAAAGATCCTGAACTGCGCATCCTGCAAGACCGCAACATGGATGCTCTTAAAGAACTCGGCGCCGACATTCTTTCACTGCCAACCGATTATCCTTTTTACCTGAGCCGCAAGCTCGATCTTGACCAAGCCAAGCAGAAGTGGGCGGACCAGCGCTCAATTCAGTTCGATCACTACAAAGGCAAGGTTGTCCTTGAGATTACGGGCACCACTACGCCGCATACTCCGGCGAGAAGATGAATCCCGATCAGCGCGCTCGCGAAACTTTTCTGCGCATTATCAAGCCCATTCTGAAAGCCGCCGTCAACCGATTTCAGAACAAGCCAGCGTTCAAGCTTATGCGTTCGAGATTTCGCACCATGTACTGGGGAAGGTAGGAGGCCTCGGGGTCGAGCGCCCCGAAAACCTGGTGGTCGTGATTCCGTCACGACGGCGACGACACAGACAAACTGCGGAGCCCCGTCAACGTGCGTGCATTGAAGCCTGCCAAGCCCGCCGATCCGCCGCCAGTCCGCGATACGTCGCCGCAAGCACTCTCTGTGTTGCAGTCCGAACTCAAGCCGATCCTCGATAGTATGGTGAAGGAACTTGATCCGCAGGCACACTTTGTCTCCTCCGCTGCGCCAAACTTCGTCGCGTTTCGCGGCGACACGTACCTCGAACTCTCGATCGATACCACACTTCCCGAGTCTCAAACCGCGTCGCGCTACCGCCTGGCGGCCCTTGCCTTCGACGATGACGTCGCTCACTTGCTGCGCCCCGTTCTCGGCTACTTTAAGAGCGAGTTTCAGTTCGACGGCATCGGCTTCAGCGCCAACCTCCATCTCGCTGGCAAAGTCGCCGCTGGTCAAAGTTCCAAGGCCGTAGAATTCTTCTTTCCCTTCTACGCGCTGCGCTGTTACGCCCGCTACGACTGTACCGGTCAGCAGTTGATCGACGCAGGAACTGTGTTGATTAATGGCGAACGCGTGAGCCTCGATCTGCAGATCGCAGAAGGCGGTTTTTCCAATCGGTAATCTCGCTTCACCGTTTGTGACCGTGATCACAGCTAAGAGTGATCGCTGTCGTCTTTATCACTCTGTGGCGTATTTTATAATTTGGCCCAATCCCGGCAAAGGGAGGGGAAATGAAAAAGACGAGGAAAGCAGCGATGGTAGCCCACAGACTTCTCTCACGCGTGGCATCGAGGTCTCGCCTAGTCCCTTGCGATCGCACGCCGACGGTTCTGTGGCGTCCGTCGTGCATTCACACAATGGGGCGCGTATGAGTGACATTGAGAACCGAAAGGCCGCCGGAGAAGTACTGCGTATTTCCCGGGAAGAACTGGAAGTGCAGGTCGCAGAGCGCACCGCCGCGCTTCGACAGGAGGTTCACGACCGGCGAAAGGCTGAGGATGAGCTTAGAGAACTTAGCGGCAGACTGCTGACGTTGAGGGACACCGAACAACGCCGAATAGCACGAGACTTGCACGACAGCGCGGGACAGTTGCTGGCCGCAACGACTATGAATTTAGCATTGGTAGCAAAGGAATCGAGCAGCATTAGCCCCGAGGCCGCCAAGGCTCTTTACCAGGCTGCTGACCTGGTGCAGAAAACGCTCAAAGAAGTCCGAATAGTCTCTCATTTGCTCCACCCTCCGCTGCTTGACGAATCGGGACTTGCCTCGGCTCTTCGATGGTACTTGGATGGGTTTTCCGGGCGGGGTGATATTAAGGTCGAGCTGGTCATGTCTAATGAGTTTGGAAGACTGCCGATAGATCTCGAAACCACAATTTTCCGTATCGTTCAGGAGTGTCTAACGAACATTCATCGCCACTCTGGTAGCAAAACGGCTAGAGTCGAGGTGTTGCGTTTCCCCTCTGAGATTCGAGTTGAGGTTCAGGACAAGGGCAAAGGAATGCCTATTGAACGGCCGTCAGGGGTTGGGTTGAGAGGAATGAGAGAAAGAGCGGGACAGTTTCGCGGCCAACTGGAAATACGTTCCAGCGTAACGGGTACGATGGTCGTTGCGCGATTGCCTTTTGCCTCCGAGCAGTTGACTGCCCGGCTGAGTTCGCAGCCCCATGACCTTGTTGTGGCCGACTACCTCAGTCCCAACTGGGAGGGGACGCAGGCCCTGGAACCCCTCCATCAATCAGGGAAGCAGATGCCGCTCATTCGTCATCGACACCCTTGAACGAGAAAGCGTGGTGGAGTTCATTACAGGGAGTGCCTCCAACTATATAGAAAAATGGATTATATCGGTTACCTTCCGGTGGCCAACGACGGAAACCTGCGCGTGGAGCGCGATCGGGCCGAGAAAATGTCGAAACATTCAGAAGCTAAATACCGCGCCTTGATCGGAAACCTATTCTACGGAATCTGCCGATGCAGCCCAGACGGCAGCTTCCTGGATGTCAACCAGGCACTAATGACTATGCTTGGGTACACATCTAAGAAAGGACTTTTGGCAGCTAACCTCGCGAGCGCGGTTATTCTGCATCCCACTACGCGGGCACGAATACTAGGGCAGTTCGGCCATAAAGATCGAATCAAAGCCTTCGAGACGGAATGGAAGAGAAACGACGGGACTTCCGTGCGAGTCCGGCTTGCCGGACGCAAAGTTTGCGCCGAGCAGGGAGCGCGGGAAAGCTACGAGCTCATCGTTGAGGATGTCACCAAACAGCGCGCACTGGAGAGTCAACTGCGGCGGCAGGCGACGCACGACGCGCTGACTGGTCTGTCCAACTATCGCCAGCTTTTAGGCGTGCTCAGCACCGAAATCAAACGGTCTGAACGGACCGGACGCGAGTTCGCCTTGTTATTACTTGACCTGAACCGACTGAAACACATCAACGACCGTCACGGCCATTTGGTAGGAAACAAGGCGGTTTGCAGGCTGGCCGACGCCTTGCGCATCTGCTCGCGAGACATTGATACAGCGGCGCGATTCGGCGGAGACGAGTTTGCACTTGTTCTGCCGGAGACAGGAGCAGACGCGGCGGGGTTGGTGGCTCGGCGGGTTTGCGACAGCTTGGCGAATGATACCGAAAAGCCACGGCTTTCTGTCAGCGTTGGCGTTGCGATTCACCCTCGAAATGGCGAAACCGTTGAAAATCTGCTGCGCATGGCGGATCACGCACTCTACAAAATGAAGGGCGCGAGAGAAACGGCTCATTGAAAATCTTCGCTGAGAGCGAAGCTGCGAATGCGTACCCGATTTGGTTGGGTCGCCAAGTAGTGTTGCAAATCGACGCCGGGGAATCGAGTTTTCTCGATCGCGAGCGCATCTGCACTTCAAAACAGGACGCTTGATTAGCCTCATGGCAGAGCTTTTACACCGGTGACACACTGGCGTATCACATGAGCGACTGTAAGTGCCAGTGTGACCACCACGGCTAAGGCAATGGGCTTGAGGAACGTCGCCAATGCTTTTGTAAAAGTTAAGTCCGAGGACCTCTGTAGTGGCTTGGATTTACGGCATATACTTTCGACCGAGAAGAACCTTTCAATCAGATTCGATAAGACCGTTTTCCGACGGTTCCTGGACGCTCGGCGGCACCGATCCCGGCCACGGACTCAAGAACTATTAAGGCATTACCAGACCTCGTCCCTGCTCTTGCGGATTTCTTGGCCGGCGTCCCTGTTTTCGCGGCGAGACTTTCGTGCATCGGAATCAAAGCACCTGCGCGTTCAGCATTATCAGTGGGCGGATAGCACGCCCGCAACCGACTGGTGTGAATGTGTGCTGATCTCCACCCGCGCTTCGAACTTCTGTTTGGTTGCCAGCGCGCGTGAAATCAGGCACAACGCCTTAGCCCTAGTCAAAAGGTTGATTGCCTCGTTGCGTTGCTTTTCATCACGAATTCTCAGGCTGGGGCGGATTGCAATCTGGCTAAAGCAATAGCCAGTTTTCGCTTTTCCGACAGTCCCTTCTGCTTCCACCGCTAAGTCGGTGTATTCGAATTTTACGTAGCCCGCGATGGCGTGGAACGTCGTCGTAAAGCAACTCGCAAGCGCGCTCATCAGTAGATCTTCGGGAGTCCACCTGCCCTCCAAACCGCCAAACTGCGGCGGCGCCGTGAAATGAATTGCGTTAGGTGCCGACTCGGATTTGGCAATACCCGTCCGCCCGGAAGTCCACCAAGCTGTGACGCGGTATCTATGCTCATTTTCCATTTTGCGCTCCCTGTTTTCCGTTCAACTTGCGCTTTCCCACGATCTTGATTGCTGTCCCATGAATTTGGGGTTGGTGGGCACCATCGCCGTGAGTGTCGCAACCATTCTGTTGGAGAAAGCCTATTAAAGCGGTGGCCGCAATCACTAGTGTTGGTGATACTAATCACAGAAAGGTGATCCCAAAATCGCGGGTGCTACAATACGCGCAATTAGGAAGGTGCCGGGATGCGTACCCCTTACGGCTTGAATATTATCGATAACTGCCTCACGTGCTCGGTGCGCGAGGAACATTTGTTCTGTAATTTACCGGCCACTGCAGTGCGAAGACTGAACGAGATAAAGTCGACGGCAGTGTATTCAAAATCCACAATGCTGTTTATCGAGGGTCAACAGCCGCGAGGGGTGTTTGTGCTGTGTGCGGGAAAGGCCAAGCTTTTCACGTCTTCGAGCGATGGCAAAAACATCATTACAAAAATTTCGGAGGCGGGGGATGTCTTGGGTTTGAACGCGACCATCTCTAATCGGCCTTATGAAGTGACGGCTGAGATGATGGAGCCGGGGCAGGCTAATTTCATCGCTCGCGACGCGCTATTAGGATTTCTGGGGGAGCATGGAGAAGTGGCACTGCGAGTGGCCGAGCAACTCAGTCAAAACTATTATTCCGCTTTTGAGGAGATTCGCACGCTGGGCCTTGCCAGGTCGCCATCGGAGAAGTTTGCAAAGCTGCTACTCTCCTGGTCACTTGGGGCGACCGATCCCTCACATCTGAAAGTGACACTGACGCACGAAGAAATTGGCGAAATGATTGGCATCACCCGCGAGACCGTGAGCCGACTGTTCTCCGAGTTCAAGAAGAATGATTTGTTGCAGGTAAAGAAATCGACCCTAATCATTTGCAACAGACCCGCACTGGAGAAAATGGTGAACGCCTGAGCAGCTGAATCGAAACGCCTTCCACTGAACACAAAGCCCGCAAGCCCAACGTGCTAGTGGATGACAAGTATCAGCGGGTCTCAGGTTCTTGCCAAACCAGATCAGCTTACAGAAGGTGCGCTCTTATGCATCTTCTTTACCCCGACGAAACAAATGTTCACCCACCGAAAGATTGCAAGCAACAGCGGCCGCCCCACGGCGCAAGCTTCAGTCCTACGGAAATGCGCAGCGAGCTGCGAATAGATCATCCCAGACGTCGGCGGAGTAGATGAAGATCGAGATAGGCTTGGCGTACGCGCTAAACGAGCCGCTAATTATGAGATAAAAGGTCGGAACCTCATCGGGGGTATGCCAAAATCGATCACGCTGGACGACAGTGAAATCCGCGAGGCGTTGAGCGCATGCGTGTCGACCATGGTGCATGCTATTAGGTGGCGGTGGAGCGCACGCCGTCGGAAGCTCTCCGCCGAGTTGTGAGAAGGGCACTTCACAATGATTTGCGATAGTTTGTGACTGGCTGCTACCTCCTTGAATTTTCAGAGCGTTAAGTAAGGATTTTATCCGAAGAAAATGCCCACAACTTAACTATCATCTGGCATCGAGATCGGGCACAAAAATGGGCACGCTCGTTTAAAAGCAGTGAGCGCGCAGCCTCACACGCCGCCTGCGACCCACGTTTCGGAAATCGCAACTTAACCGAGTGTCTCGCTCACGTCAGGTATTCGTGCGTCAACCTCCGGCGGAGAAAAACCGCGATTTGGTTTGAGCAACAAGCTGACGAGAAGGCCACACAGCGTCACCACCGCACCGATATAGCTGCGCGTCGCCAATCTGACTTGGTGCTCCCACATCCGATCGATCAGCAGAGCAATGACCGGCTCAATTATGGCCAGCGTCGCCACGGTCATCATGCTTACTTGCTTCAGCAAATAGATGTAGCACGCAAACGCGATGACTGAGCCGAAGACGCTCATGTACAAAAGCGCCAGCGTGGGTTTCAGAGGCAACGGCAATGGAAGAGGCTGCCATCCCCGCATCAAGGAGACACACCATAGGCCCACAGTTGTCGTTGTCAAGAAAATGAGAGTCGCGGACATCGAATGCGCGTCCTGTGTCTTGCGTTTGAAGATCAACATGTAACCCGCGGTGCTCACAACCGCGATAAGAATCATCACCACGCCCATGGCTTGCTGGTGGGACACCCGCAGACGATCCCAGAAAATGATGGCGATGCCGGAAAAAGAAACCAGCCCGCCGATTACCTGCGCGAACGAAATCGCTTCCGTGCGCGTGGCAACAGCTACGATGGCAGTCACCAGAGGGAGCGAAGCGAAAAGAACCGCGGCTACACTGCCGGGAACGCTCTGCTCCCCGGCGAAGACGAGAGCATAACTCGCCGCGTTAAAGAGGCCGGCGGCAAAAAGCCACCAAACGTGGCGCTCCTGTTGTTGCTTCAGGCTGACCAGACCAGTCATTCCCAGCACCGCAATGAGCAGGACCGCGACGGAAAACCGAATTGCGGCAGCCTCGTAGGTGGGATAGCCGCCCGAAGAGATGCACACACGTATGGCGAACCACGTCGTGCCCCAAGTCACCGCGCAAATCAAGTACGTCACAGCGACTTTAACAGTATGCGGTCGGGTGTCCATGGAAATGAGACCAGGGGTAAGCTCGCGAACGGCTTCGGCGAAATCTCCGTATGAGGTCGATGGCATCCAGGTGTGCAAGCAACCTTATGGATTCCGGGCTCCAGACTCCAGGGCTTTTCCTCACGGCATCTACCCTGAACTTGTCGCCGGATGAAAAAGTGGGACTACATCGTCGATCCTTGCCAACTTCTTTGCTGCTCGACTGATCGCACAGGTAGAGCCCCGGCTCCTTATAAAGAGGTCGTTGAATGCGCCATCTTCAGATTGCATGATCTCTTCTTTGGATTTGTTATGTGAACTGTGATCCGCACGTTTGCCTCTTACCTACCGAGATACTCGACGGTTTCTTTCGTGGAACGTTGTAAAGAGTTCATGCCGCCCTGCAGCCTGCGTGAATGAAGTTTTGGTTTTTGATCTTCAGCCATCTGCGACGGCCGAGTATATTCCATGCTCTATGGTTAGCATAAGGCTCACTGCCGTGGAGTAATAGGGAAAATTTTTACCGCTGTACACCGTGTCTAACGATGAGTAGTCCCGAGTAGATACACAAGAGGTGTGAGTGAAACGCTTTGCCTGATCCTGCCCAGGGTGTAAAGAATGGGCGGTAATGGCAGTGGGCGACATTTCAACAGCAAGGAGACGACGTCAGACTACCCTCAGCTGGATGTGCGCTGTTGGCAGCGAGATGGCCTGCTGACGGCTGGTCGAACGTTTTTTTGGTGCTGGTGGAAAGTTCAGGTCTGCGCAAGCCTCAACGCGTTGGGGACACCTGAACGCGTCCTCTTGTCACCGCATATACAAGTCGGCCGCGAGCATTCGTTCTTATTAGCGTGGACCAATTTCTGCGGCGGCCTGCGCGCATGGTTTCAATGTGCCTGCGGTCGTCGATGCGCGATCCTCTACGACGGTGGCAGGTTGGCGTGTCGGCAGTGCCACGATCTTGCGTACGACAGCCAGCAAAAATCAGATCGCTCGAGAGGGTTACACAAGGCCCAAGCGATCCGCACCAAGCTAGGCGGGTCCGGGAGCCTGGCAGATGAGTTTCCTAAGCGGCCCAAGCACATGCACCGGAGCACATACATGCGCCTTTTCACGGAAGCTGGACTGCGTGAAGGCGTACTCATGGAATCCTGGTTGGCATCGCCGCGGCGAGCCAGCGAGTCAGTTTCAAAGCAAGAATTAAATAACCGAAAGGAAAGCTATGGCCGCAAAATCTAAAACCCCAGATGTTGTCACTCAACAAATCGACTCGTTCATGGAAAGCCGAACCAACATTTCCATTCTTATTGACCGTGTCGGGTACTGTTTCTACGTCGAGGGCTATGTCATCGGGCGCATGGGTCGCCTGGTGCTCTGTGCGGATCGTGCGGGAGGCCGACCGAAGTGGAAAATTGGGATTAAATTGAACAGCTACGAGAGCAGGACATTGACAAAGGAAGACGACTCCGTAGTTGTTCTGCTGAACCAACGCTCCGGTGGGCAAATTCGTTTGGCCGAAATCACGGAAGACCCCAGTCCTGAAATCAACCTCCCGGTTGGAGCGGCAGACGTTCCATTAACCCCTGGGAATCGGCACTTGTAACTTGCTCTGGGTGCGGCTACACACTTTGCAGAAAACTGGTTCGAGAAACAGATGATTTTGGAACAAACAGCCCGAGAAGTCGGTGATTGTATGCGTAGCCGTTTTACAAACAAATGAAGCTTCTCACGACCAAATTGCTGGCCGAAATGATTTCCGTCCCAGAAGGCACGGTGCGCTACTGGCGGAAGGTCGGAGTAGGCCCGTCCTGGATCAAGATGGAAGGGTCAATCCGTTATGCCGAGGAGGACGTTTTGCGGTACATTCAACGCAATCGCCGAACTCCTTCCGTGCGGGCATACATGGAGGCCAAGGATGCTGTATAGGCGAGGCAATGTCTGGCACTACGATTTCATGGTCGCGGGTCGGCGCCAACGAGGTACGACCTACGAATCATCGGAGTCTAGGGCTAGGAAGATCGAATCGAAGCTGGTGGCAAAAGCAGAAGAACGAGGACCAGGAGCTGTGTTACGTCGGGCACCGTTGCTCGGCGATTTCGGTCAGCGATTTATGGAATGGGTACAACATGCGCGAGATCTCGCTCCGAAGACACGGCGTTACTACAGCGTAGGCTGGGATCAAATTGGCAGAACTCCGCTGGTCGAAATGAGCCTAGACCGAATCACAACGGAAGAAGTCGACTCGCTTAGACTGAAAGGTTCTCCGTCTTACGTCAACCAAGCGCTTCGCACGCTGCGAAGAATGCTTGGCAAGGCGGTGGAATGGAACGTCATAACCGCAGTGCCACGGGTCAAGTTGATGAAGGAACTGGGCCGGGAACAAACGATTAGTCCCGAGACCGAGGCGAAGTTGCTCGCGATCGCAAAACAACCGATGAAGGACGTCCTGATCGTGATACAGGACACAGGCATGCGTCCTGAGGAGGTCTTTCGCATTCGGCTTGAGAACGTCGACTGGGTCCGTGGGATTATCTTCAATCCTGGAGGTAAGACCAGAGCATCCCGTCGGCACGTGCCAATCAGTGGGCGAATATCTGACCTGTTGATGGTCCGTAGCGCGGGCAAACGTGACGGCTGGCTTTTTCCGTCTACTAGGGCGGCTGGAGGTCATTTGACGACCGTGGCGAAGCAGTTCCGGGAAGCGCGTCGCAAGCTCGGTCTACCTGAGTCGTTGGTACTGTATTGCGCCCGCCATATTTTTGGTACGGCAGCGTATGAAGCAACCGGCAACCTGGCAATGGTGATGAAGGTGATGGGCCACAGCGATGTGCGCACCTCAATGCGGTATCAACATCCGGGCATTGAACCCATCCGCGAAGCCATTGAACAGCGCAATCTACGTCACAATTCACGTCACAGTGATTTGACGGTGCAGTGAGCAAGAGGCGTAAGTGATTGAAGGAATGGAGCCGACGACCAGAGTTGAACTGGTGACCTGCCGATTACGAATCGGCTGCTCTACCAACTGAGCTACGTCGGCTTCTTGAGGGAACACGATTAGTCTATCAAACCGCCCTCTACGCACGACCGATCCAACCGCCGCCTTGTCAGGTGTGCCCCTTACTTCGAGCAGTTCCTCGCCTGTGCGTTATTCTTCTTGTCGCCCCGCCCCCTTTTTACAGACATCACTGGCAGCCCTACGCTAGCTTCGGTTTCGGTTATTCCTGGTCAAGCCATTATTGCAACTATGAACAACAACACATTTCTGCTTGTATTCTGTGATTATTTGTTGCTAAAATCCGTCACTTCAAAAAGACTCATATTAAATTGATTTAATACGAAATTTTGCAGGCGGGGAGCCTCATCTGACTCTACTAAAAAAATTCCTTCATGCTGCCGCGATGTTGTCATTCGCCAGTTCTATCCTCTGGGGGCAAGTCGCTACTACCTCTCTGCACGGGACGGTTTCTGATCCGAATCGCGCCGTCGTGCCTGGCGCAACGGTGACCATAGATAGCGCCGGTACCGGCTTTACTCGCACCACCAAGTCAAACGATGAAGGAGGCTACGAGTTCCTCCAGATCCCGCCGGGCACTTACGATATCACTGTCACAGCCCCCGGGTTCGCCGCTGCCAAGATCGCAAACGCACAATTGCTCGTTAACACTCCTGCCACTCAGAATCTCAAATTAACCGTTGGGGGTTCCTCTACGGTGGTGGAAGTTCAGGGGCAAGCTGAATTGGTAAATACCCAGGATGCCTCTATCGGCAACGCATTCGACTCGAAACAGTTATTGAACCTTCCCTTCGAAGGCCGCGATGCTGTCGGAATTCTGAGCCTTCAGCCCGGAGTCTCCTTTGTCGGCGGAGACAAAGTGGATCAGTCTTACGATAGCCGAGGTGGATCAGTCAACGGCGCGCGCAGCGATCAGACAAACGTAACGCTCGATGGAGTTGACGATAACGATCAGAATAGCGGGTTCGCTTTCACTGGAGCTCTGCGCTCGACGCTTGATTCCCTGGAAGAATTTAGAGTTGCCACCAGTAACACCAATGCTGATGCGGGACGGTCCTCGGGAGCACAAGTTTCGCTCGTCACGAAGAGTGGTACCAACAGTTTTCACGGCACCGCCTATGAATACAACCGCTCGAATATCGGCCAGGCCAATGACTGGTTCAATAAACAGTCACAGCTCTCAAATGGACAATCAAACCGGCCAGGTCAGCTGATTCGAAATACTTTCGGGGCATCTGTGGGTGGACCGATCATTAAAGATAAATTGTTCTTTTTCGCAACGTATGAAGGTCAACGCACTCACGAAAACCTTCAAGTGACGCGCACCGTTCCCAGCTTGCTGCTGAGAAGCGGAATCATCCAATACACAGATACCAATCACAATCTGCAGCAGTTGAATCCCACGCAGATCGCGAGCATGGATCCTGTGTGCACCGGCAACGGAACCTGTCCTTTAGGTCCAGGCGTAAATCCGGCCGTGCTGCAGGTTCTGAATATGTATCCCGCGCCCAACACCACAAACGCCGGCGACGGCCTCAACTTTGTGGGATTCACATTCCCCGCCGCTACTCCTTCGAAGTTGGATACCTACATCGTCAAACTCGATGCGAACCTCACTCCGCGTCAAAGCGTGTACGTACGAGGCAATTTGCAGAATGACAATCTCGTGTTCCCGAATGCTGCCAGCGCTCCTGAATTTCCCGGGCAGGCAGCTAACATTACGAATCGGAACAATGCAAAAGGAATCGCTTTTGGGCACGTCTGGACGATCTCAAATAACCTGATTAACAATGCGCGGTATGGCTATCTTCGCGTGAACAGCGACGCGGGTGGTTTGCAGACGCAGCCTTTCATAACCTTTCGCGGACTGGACAATGTTCAAGGGTTTAGCAGCTCTGACCAGGTGCTGACCCCGGTTCACAATCTCGTAGACGACGTGAACTGGAAGAGAGGAAACCACACAATCGAGGTGGGTGGTAACTGGCGCATCATTAACGATATTCGTGCCAGCAATGATCTTTCCTATCTGGGTGCGGAAACAAATCCATCGTGGCTCACTTTGTCCGGTTTTGCCAATACTAAACAGAGCCTTGATCCAGCTCAGTTCGGTTTCCCCGCGGTGTTAAATGGGCAAGCCTACAACCTGGCAATGGCAACGCTGGCAGGTATCGTCTCGGAAGGTTTTTCAAACTACAATCGAACCAAAAGCGGGTCGGTTCTGGCTCAGGGGGCGCCTGCAAAGCGGCACTTTAAATCCAACGAATTTGAAACTTACCTCCAGGACTCATGGAGGGTGCGTCCAAATCTGACATTGACGTTTGGCGCCCGCTACACCTTGCTGCAGCCCCCATATGAAACAACCGGACTCGAGGTTGGCACGACAACAAGCATCAATAGTTGGTTCAACCAGCGAGCCGCATCCATGGTGCAAGGCCAAGGGACTGAACCATTGTTGAATATCGGTTTGATCGGCAAAGCCAATCACGGCCGTCCGTACTGGGAATGGAACTATAAGAATATCGCCCCCAGATTTGCTTTTGCATGGTCGCCGGGGGGCAACAGCAAGACCTCGGTTCGAGGTGGTTTTGGGATTTATTATGATCACTTCGGCGAAGGCATCGTCAATTCATTTGACAAGAACGGATCGTTCGGACTGACGACGCAGCTCTCCAATCCCGCCGCCGTGCTGACGCCCGACAATGCACCGAGATTCTCCGGTCTCAATACTGTTCCAGCCAGTTTGGTCATTGCTCCTCCGACAGGAGGTTTTCCGATAACACCGCCCTCAACCTTGGATACAGGGGGGTTTTCAATTACTTGGGGAATGGATGACAAAATAAAAACCCCATATTCTGAAGTTTTTGACTTTTCGCTTACACATGAATTACCGGGCGGCTTTGTGGTGGAGGGTTCCTACATCGGGCGAATGGGTCATCATTTGTTACAAGAAGAAGACCTGGGGATGCCGTTGGATATTGTCGACCCCAGCTCCAAAATGGATTATTTCAAAGCCGCGACACTCTTATCGCAGGCGTCAAATGCGGGTACGGACATCAGCAATCTAGCTCCAATTCCGTATTGGGAGAATATGTTCCCGGGTGCCGCCGGTGTTCCTGTGGGTTCAGGCTGTGCTCCGGGCTCCTCGACCTTTACCGGCACTCCAACCGCTACCCAGTCCATCTACGATATGTGGAGTTGTAACGTGGGTAACGAGACCTCCGCACTCTTTAATCTTGATCTACCAGGCATCTGCTCTCCTGCCTGCTCTAAGTTAGGGCCTAATGCATATTTCTCTCCGCAGTGGTCTTCTCTGTATGCGTGGCGGAGCATCGGAAACAGCGCGTATAACAGCTTGCAACTGACCATGCGACATAAAGGGCGGGGCGTCGATTTCGATGTTAATTATACTTTTTCGAAATCGATTGACGTCGGTTCCAACGCTGAGCGAATTAATGAATTTCAGGGCTTTGGTTTTGCCAGTCAAGTCATCAACTCGTGGTCGCCGAAGCAGCTTCGCTCGGTTTCCGATTACGACACCAGACATCAATTAAACTCTAACTGGGTATTCGAGCTGCCGTTTGGCCACGGCAAGCGCTTTGCCAGCGACTTACATGGCATCGGTCAAGCTGTGCTCGGAGGCTGGTCGCTGTCAGGTATCTTCCGTTGGACGAGCGGCTACCCCTTCAGCGTCGAACCTGGACTTGGTTTCTGGGCTACGAACTGGCAATTGACCTCTGCCGACGTCCTTGTCGGTCCGAAACCCAAGACGGGAGTCTTCACTGACCCAAGCGGAAATCCCAATGTGTTCAAGGGTGATCCGACCGCGGTCGCGCATTCCTTCCGTGTTGCGTATCCCGGCGAATCGGGAGAACGAAACAATCTGCGTGGGCCGGGCTACATAGGATTGGATTCGGGCCTTGCAAAGACGTGGAATGTTACCGAGCGACAGACTTTGCGTTTCAATTGGGACGTATTTAACGTCACCAATACCCCCCGCTTCGATGTCGGCAGCATGCAATTTGCCGGCAACAACAGTGTCTCGAGCGGATCTACCTTTGGGGAATACACGGCGACGATGACTAAGCCGCGCGTGATGCAGTTCGCTCTGCGTTATAGCTTCTAAGACGACGCAATAACAAAAGTCTTTAGGCTGTGGCTTCTAGATGGCTGGGATCGGGCCCTGGAAATGACGTGGCAAGCCCTCGTCCCACGCCCGATTCGCGTAACGTTGTGCGTCCTATTTCAACATCCCGGCATGCTTGCTCATAGCAAAGAAATCGAGCCTGGCCAAACCAGATCCACAAAGATGCGAAACCCTTGCCCTTGCTGATGTCGCCGGTCAAAGGGAGGGCTTGGATGCAATCAAAGGAACCGCGTTAAGTTCAACGCTTCCTGGCAACCAGATCGGGCTAGTGGCGAGGAGCAGCGAACCGATATACCAAGCTCCCCGTCACGCGAACGTTATTTTGCGGCTGCACGGTAAGAGACGAACTCACAAATTTCGTGCGCAGGTAATCCACGTTAATGCGAACTGCGAATGGCCCAGAAATGTTGTGTTCTATCCCGGTTCCTACCGCCCAGGAGAAGCGCGTCAGCCATCCCCTGTAATACAGTTGACCGACGGGAACCGAACCATCCACCAGGCTAACGCCGGCGAGGGCACGAACAAACACTTGGGTGTTCTCGTTCTGCGCGAGAACAAACACCGGACCTGCAAGAGAAGTTATCGCGTAGGTACCGTGACCCGAGCGCGAGTCCCTGCCCGCGCGAACATACGTGGAATCCAGAGTCGCTCCCCATCGCGGAGTGAAGTCAACCGTTGCTCCAAGGTCAACGCCCTGCATATTGACCGTTGGCTTTCCAGAAAAACTCAAGCCGGCGTAGCTGTACCCTACGGAGACGTCATATTCAGGACCCCTTACCGCAGTGTTCGCGCCACGGTATACAGCTTGTCCCAGTAACGGGCTCGCGCACAGCAGCGACACGATGGCAAACCTTGTTGAAAATCGCAAAGCGCCCAAGTTGACTCCCATTTTGCGGCCTGTCAGTACACTCTCAGAACAGCTGTTTTGCTCAGATCATTCAGCGTGGCTGTCACAGAAGTCAGCCCTGAACGAATGCTGGTCGCGACGCCGGTTGGAGCGACAACTGCCACGGTTTCGTCCGAAGACGTCCAGGTTACAGACGCTGTGACATCTCTGGTTGTCCCATCGCTGAATTCGGCAAGGACCTTGAACTGTGTGAAATCGCCCGGCTCGAGATTTGTGGCAGCGGGTGATACCCCAAGCGAAGTGGCCGTCGAGGTCGTGACGGTCAACGTTGCCCTGCCAAAATGACCGCCAAAGAGTGCTGTGATGGTTGCCGTCCCCGGTGCAAGTCCAGTGGCCTCACCGATTGTTCCTGGCAGGTTGCTAATGGTGGCAACCGATGCCGCCGATGACGTCCACAGAACTGACGTCGTCAGATCCTGAGTATTGCCGTCTGCGAAGGTGCCGGTAGCCACGAATGCTAAGTTAGCCTGCTGGAGAATGCTCGCGGTTTGCGGCGAAACTCGTATCGACGTCAGTGGGGAACCGTCGACCACAATGGCACAGCTTGCGCTGAGCGCGCCCAGTTGCGCCGTAATAGTTGCATTGCCAGGGGATTGTGCAGTCACTCTGCCGCCACCGTCAACGATTGCGACGTTCGGCGCGGACGACGTCCAGGTGACGATATTAGTAATCACCTGAGTACTTCCATCGCTGTAGGTTCCGGTGGCGACGCAGTTTGCGGAAGTGGTTGGCGCGAGCACGGCACTTGCCGGGGTGACGGAGATCGAAGAGAGCGTGGCGGAACTGACATTTAGGGGCGCCAGGCCCGAGACTCCACTAAAAGTCGCGGAAATGTTGGCCGTACCAGCGCCGATTGCGGTCGCCGTGCCCCCGGCCCCCACGGTGGCTACTGCAATATTGTCAGAGGCCCATGTGGAATCCCTCGTAATGACCTGCGTCGTGTTATCGCTAAAAAAGCCCCTCGCGGCGAAAGCCAACTTGGTGCCCGGCGCGATGGTGCGTCCTGAGGGAGTAACGGAGACAGATACGATCGTCGCATTGGAGACGTTGAGGGTACTCGTGCCGCTGATCGGACCGAGCGTAGCGGTAATGGTCGTGGATCCCGGCGTTAGAGCCTTCGCCCGGCCGCTGGCCCCGATCGTCGCGACAAGAGTGTTAGATGAAGTCCATGAAACTTGCCCGGTCAAATTGTGAGTGCTTCCATCGGTGTAAGTACCGATCGCCTGAAACTGCTGGCTCGTGAACGGCGCGATTTTCTTTTTTACAGGACGGACCGCGATCGAAGACAGAACCGCAGACTGGACGTTCACCGTCGCGCTTCCGGTGACAGAGCCGGAAGTGGCGGAGATCGTAACCGAGCCCAGACTAAGCGCTGTCGCCAATCCTCCTTCAGCGATCGACGCCACACTTATATCCGTCGAAGCCCAGTTGACAGAGCCAGTAATATTTTGCGAGCTGTTGTCGGAATATGTGCCGGTAGCCGTGAATTGCTGAAAGGCGCCGAGGACCAAGGTCACATCGGCCGGTGTAATAGCGATCGAGACCAGGGATGGTGGTGTCGGACCACCGCCCGGACCACCCCCCGGACCAGCAACGCCCGGACCTAGGCTGCCCGCGCCACAACCAATAAAAAAACTGAGGCACACCAAGACAATTGGAGCTCGATATGGCTTCACAAAGGCAGTAAGCATTTTCCCGGCAATCCTAGACATGCTCGACAACCGGTCGTCGGTCGCGTCTCATGTTCCACATTCTATCCCTTGTCGCGACCCAATCTACAGTTGATAAAATAGCGGTTGCGCTCACGACCGATCCCCCAACCTGCGAGCGCTTGCCCTCAACTCCGTACTACTGGGAAGCCTCGCTCGCGTAAAAAAGACTCTCTGAGCTTGGAATGGCGAAAGGATTCTGTTCCGCCGGTAGATAACGTGGAGAGAGCTCCGGAAATGTTGCCTGCTCGTGCGCAGGTCGCAAGGTCCATGCCGTGCAAGTAAGCGCAAAGAAATCCGGCATCGAAGCTGTCTCCAGCTCCGATAGTGTCTACCGGATTCACCGTGACTCCGGGATAATCGCCGATTTGACCCTGATCTTTTGAGCGGCATCCGTTTCGCCCCCGTTTTACGATGATCGTCGGCACTTTCTCGCCCAACATCTGCAGCGCCTCATCGAGCGAGCGCCCACCCGCCATGCGACAAATTTCACTCTCGTTAGGCAGAAAAATGTCGACATAGGGCAATATTTCGTTCAGGGGCGATCCCCATTGGTTCGCCGGATCATCATTGGTGTCGAGCGAGATGGTCAACCCGGCGCCTTTGAGATGCTTCAGAAGATCAACGATACCGCCGTGGAGACCGGTCTGCAGATAGAGTGACGAAAGATGAAAGTGGCGAGCTTGCGAAAGATGGTCGCGATTCAGATTGGCGACGGTTAGAGCCGAGATCGAGCCGAGATAACTGAAACTGTGACGTACGGCTCCGTGTGGCAACAGGATCGTAACGCCGGTGGTAACGGAACGATCAACGATCGCGTCGCTTGTGTCTACCCCCGCCTGCTTCAAACGGTCGAGAGCAAGTTTGCCAAAGTCGTCATCACCTACTAAAGTCGCAAAGCGTACCCGCAGTCCGAGCATCGAAGCGTTATGCGCGACAATGGCTGACGAGCTTCCGAGCGTTGACACAAACCCGGTTGCCAAGAAGTCCCGCTCCGTCTCCATCAGCAGAGGCAGGCCGTACAGGATGAGATCGAGGTTGAGCTCACCAGCAATCGCCAGGTCAAAATGCTTGTCGGTTTGGAGCAGCGGTATTTTCAATTTGTTCGGCGGAAGGTCTGCTTCTTAATCGGCGCCAAAATTACGGGTCAGAAAACCGGCTCCAAAACTTGCACATACGCGGATCGACTTACAAGTTCAAAGCGATTGAGTCTCCGAAACTGTCTTAAAAAAGTTTTTAATTGTTTAATCGATCCTTAAGACGCGCCGTTGACTCCATCTAAAGTTTACCCCACTCCAAAAAAACTTCGATTTCCAGGAATCCGACGCAAAAGTGTATAAGAAAAAGGAGGATAGCGGATCCCCCGGCACGTGGAATCAAATCGCAAGTTATCTTCTCGAACGTCGAAATCGCGCAAGCGTATTGCATCTATGTCGCTATCTCACGACCAGGGAAGAGCCCACGCGGACTGCGCTCCATCGCGCCTAAGAAGCAATAAGAAGGCGTAGTAAACAGAGAGGTCAACATTGATACAGACGACCGGCACGACCATAGCGGCTGAGATCAGCGCTCGTCTCGACCGGCTTCCAGCGACGCGGTATGTCTGGAAACTTGTCCTGCTGCTCTCTCTGGGCGGATGCTTTGAAATGTATGACCTTTTTTTTACGGCCTACATTGGGCCAGGGTTAGTGCGCAGCGGGCTTTTCTCCAGCGCATCGGCGTCGATCTTCGGCTTTAACGGGCTTGCCAGTTTCGTTGCTGCAACTTTTGCCGGACTCTTCATCGGGACCATGCTCTTCGGCTTCGCCGCCGATTGGTTCGGCCGGCGCCTGATTTTTACATGCTCATTGCTTTGGTATACAGCCGCGACTGTCATCATGGCGGTGCAGCACACCGCCACGGGAATCGTTGCCTGGCGCCTGATTGCCGGCATAGGCATTGGAGTTGAGCTGGTCACAATTGACACCTATATCACCGAACTCGTGCCCAAGCATCTTCGCGGGCGTGCCTTCGCGGTGAATCAGGTGATCCAGTTCAGCGTGGTTCCTGTGGTTGCGCTACTCGCGTGGGTCTTGGTTCCACGCAGTCCGTTCGGAATCGACGGCTGGCGTTGGGTGGTGTGGATCGGAGCTTTGAGCGCTGTATTTGTCTGGTTCATTCGTCGCGGGGTTCCCGAAAGTCCCCGCTGGCTGATTTCCCGCGGGCGTCTGGAAGAAGCCGAACGAGCTACCGCCGCCATGGAAGCCCGCGTCGCAGAAGAATATGGAAAGCCGCTGCCCCCCGCGAATCCTCATCCCGTGGAAGAAATTCACGGCCATTTTCTCGATATCTTCAAGCCGCCATACTTGAGCCGTACTTCAATGCTCATGGTATTCAACTTTTTTCAAACAGTTGGATATTACGGTTTTGCCTCTTGGGTTCCAACTCTTTTGATCGCGACGGGAGTGACCACTACGAGTAGCTTGCAATATTCATTCATCATCGCCATCGCCGCGCCGGTTGGGCCTCTTCTCGCCATGAGGATCGCAGACAAATATGAACGCAAATGGCAAATTGTTACTGCGGCGTTTTGCATCGGAGCCTTCGGAATACTCTTTTCACGACAGTCTTCGTCCACGCTGTTGATTGCGTGCGGCGTTCTGCTGACTTGCTCCAATAACTGGATGTCCATGGCCTTCCATGCCTATCAGCCGGAGCTATTCCCGACGAAGGTGCGGGCCCAGGCGGTCGGTTTTGTTTATTCATGGAGCCGGCTGAGCGCCATTTTCACTAGCTTTCTCATCGGCTTCATCCTGCGCGATTTTAAAGTTGCAGGCGTGTTCGCCTTCATCGCCGCGTCGATGCTGATGGTGATGCTGGCGATTGGAATATTCGGGCCGCGCACGCGCGGGCTCGCGCTGGAAGACATTTCGCACTGAAAAATCTTCTCGGTGCAAAAGGGAGATTACGGAGAAGGTGATCACGCTTTTTGTAGGAATCGTCGAAGTTCACGAATGTTTTTAACGTTCTCAATCTTCCATAATTTTTCAATGAGCGCGTTGCATGTTGCCGAGCCGAGTACCGGTGCCATCAGATCGCGGCACTTAGTAACCACTTCCTCCCGGGTCATCGGGTTTTCAGCCGTGCCTCGAACCGCATCGATGCGTTCAGCGAAGTGAGAGCCGTCGCTAAGAGTGACCTCAACGATCGCTACCCGCTTTGGAAGCAGGCGATCAAGTTCTTCATCTCCTATTAGTTCGACCTTAGCGCGTTGCTTCAAAACTTCTGGATCTTTCATGCGCTCCTGATCGTGAGAGGAGCGAAACGTCGCCGTACCATCGACGAGCATGAGCGCCATCATGTGCTGCAAACAGAGATCGGGCATGGTGCGGTTGTCGACGATAACGGCCTCCTGCGTTGCGCACCGCACCGTGACCTTCCTCACCTGGCCCGCATGTAATGAATACTTTTTTAACAAAGCTTCCATTGCGTCCAGAGGCGCTTGAATGGGAGAGCCGACCGACCACTTCTTGATATTGGTGCGCAGCAATTCGTACCGCTCTCCCAGTTTCTCGATCAACATATGCGGATCCGCTTGCGGATCGAACGCCATCAGAAAATTGTCCGCACCCGACAGGACGTCGTCGACGCCAGTCCATCCCGATTGCACGAGGAGCGCCGCCATCACTCCATTCTTCGCCGGCATGCCGGCAAACACAAAAGATTTTTCAATATGATCGACGTCACGCTTCCACGCCGCAATGCCTGCGGTTTGTTGAGCTGTGTAATCAAGCACCCATCGCATCTGCTGGCTATTCAAATCTGCGGCGCATGCGGCAGCAGAGGCGGCGCAGAATACTCCGGCTGTGGCGTGGCTGTCGCGGTGTGTGTCTGTCTGAAATTTTGCTCCGCCGAATGAGAGTGTGACTCGCGTTCCAACGTCATAGCCGAGCGCGATGGCACGGATAAAGCGTGAGCCATCGATGCCGAACTGTTCTCCGACGGCCAGCGCGGCCGGAACCGTCACGCATCCGGGATGCGACTGCGAGGGAGCATGTGAATCGTCGGTCTCGTCGGCGTGGGCAAGCATGCTGTTCGCGAATGCAGCCTCAATCGCTCCGCAGAGGATGTCGGAGCCCGCGACGGTGGCAACTTGAGCTCCAGAATTGGCATGGGCGTACTTGAGGGCCGCAAGCCCCGGCGGTAGGCCTGTCCCTGAAATCATTGCAGCCAGCGTGTCGAGCAGGTGAGTCTTTGCACATTCAACCACGTCATCAGGTAAAGCTCGGGTTCCGGCGGCGGCCATGTACGAACTGAGAGAGCCGATTACGGAGTCGACCGGCTTTCCTATGCTCCAGGCACCCCTGGGGAGCAATGCTGCGGTAAGAGCGCCGCTCATGTTGCGCAGAAACTTCCGCCGAGGCACGAGTCTCCGCTCGCTTTCACCAATCAACCTATCAGCACTCATATTGCTCAACTCTGCCTGCAGTCTCGACAGCTTCCGCAGGCGCGTCGCACCTTTGCCATGGGTTTATAGTAATGCCGTTTCGCAAAAAAAATTTAGGCCGTTCGAAGTGGCGGCGACCTTCCCCGCAGGCGAAATTGTTTTTTCTTGTTCTAACCCACGCTCGGTTACTCTGCCCGCGATGTCTCTGCACGATAACGCCGTCGCTATTCACGATAACGAGCCCTGCGAAGCTG
>JANYKL010000074.1 GCA_025361625.1 Acidobacteriaceae bacterium | reverse complement strand
CAAGAACATCACGAGAGCAGCGATGATCGGGTGCCCGCAAACGCTATCTCCGATTCCAACCAACGGTTGCTTGGAGCCGAACTCCTCCCACATGAATTCACTCACTCTTGGAATGGGCAATATCGCCGCCCCGAAGGGCTCGCTACACCGGACTTCCAGCAGCCTATGAAAGGCAACTTACTCTGGGTTTACGAGGGGCTCACCACATATCTCGGCACAGTGTTAGCTGCTCGTAGCGGCTTGCGGAATGAAGAACAGACTCGCGAGCATATCGCGCTGCTCGCCTCGACCCTCGATCATCGCGCCGGAAGAAGCTGGCGTTCCATGGAAAATACATCCCGAGCCGCGCAGATTCTTTATTTCGCACCTTCAGAGTGGACTTCCTATCGTCGCGGAACCGATTTCTACCCGGAAAGCGTATTGATCTGGCTCGACGCGGATGTAACGATCAGAAGACTCACTCAAGGGAATCGCTCCATGGATGACTTCTGCCGATCGTTCCTCGGCGGATCCGAAGTGATGCCAGTTATTAAGACCTATACCTTCGATGATCTAGTGGTGGCCATGAATGAGGTGGCTGCTTACGACTGGCGAAGTTTCTTTGTCGAACGCCTGCAATCGGTTGATGCCCATGCGCCCATTGCAGGTCTTACTCACGGCGGATGGGAACTCAGTTATAACGACGAACCCAACCAGATCATCGCGGCTTCACAGGCCGCCCTTGGACTTGTTGACTACACTTCCTCGATTGGTGTGACGGTCAAGGCAGACGGCACGGTGCAAGACGCAATACCCGGAATGCCGGCGTATCAAGACGGAATCCGGCCGTATACCCGCATCTTGGCGGTAAATGGTCGGCAGTTCTCCCTAGAGGAGTTAAACAAAGCGATCATTGGATCCAAGGCTGATGCTCGAAACATTCTCTTGCTGGTATCAAACGCCGGGTTCGTTGAAAGCCACGATGTCCACTATCGCGGCGGTCTCCACAATCCGCACTTGGTGCGCACCCAGGATTCGCGAGACTATCTTGATGAGATTCTCAAGCCCCGAACTGTGCCCCGAACTGTGCCCAGTACTATGCAATAATCGCCGCTATACTTGCTGTAATCTAATCAAGTCAGAAACGCCACCACGAGTTCTGGCCATCTGGTAGCAATAACATCGTCAGCAGGGTCTGGAGGAATAGTGGGCAAAGTCGTAACTGCTAAGCGGACTCGCGCCAGGCGGGCGTCCAGTGTTGGCGACTCACTCAGCATCAGGGTCTATAAGGCGATGAAGCGGGATATCATCCGCGGAATCTACCCTTCCGGTGAACCTCTGAGCGAGAAAGAACTGGCAAAACAGTACAAGGCTAGCCGCACGCCAGTGCGTGAGGCCGCACTGCGGTTGCAAGAGGACCGTTTGTTGCGTATCGTCCCTAATCGCGGCTACTTTGTAAGTCCAATTACTTTTCAAGAGCTAACCGATATCTACGAATACCGGGTCGCGGTCGAGTGCGCGGCTGCCGAACTTGCAGCGAGTAAAGCAACTGAGTCAGAGCTGCTGCAGAAATTAATTGAACTTTCCGAGACTTCCTACCAGGCCGACAGCATTGAAAGCTACATCGAGTTCATTGAAGCCGATACTATATTTCATGTCGGGATTGCTCGCCTGTCGCGCAATCAAATGCTGATCAAAGCAGTCCACGAATCTCGTTGTCAGATGGAGCGCATCATGTATGCAGCCATTGACATCCGCTACTTCGGCGAGCTTCCAACCCGAGAACATCGAGCGATCATGAAGGATATCGTGGAGCATAATCCCGACGCTGCCCGCCGGCACATGCACGATCACATCGTTCAGTCCAAAAGCAAGGTCCTCCGACTGACGGTATCCCCAGGCGGTCGCTAAACCACCACGTCTCTCGAGCGTGGGCGGAAAATTAAATGAAGGAAGCGACGAACGACGTTTACCGCGCTCTGCTTGAACAGTTTCACGGCCAGTTATTGCTTCCCGATGATCCGCAGTATGAGACCGCGCGCCGCATTTGGAACGGCATGGTGGCCCGACGACCCGCGTTGATTGCTCGTTGCGCCGACGTCGCCGACATCCAGGCTTCGGTTCGCGCGGCTTCGGCTGCAAATGTGCCCACGGCCGTGCGTTGTGGAGGTCACAGCCTCGCTGGATTCAGCACCTGCGACGGCGGAATGGTCATCGATCTGTCGAACATGCGACAAGTCGCAGTCGACCGCGATGCCCGAAGATGTCGATTCGCCGGAGGCTCTCTGCTGGCCACCGTCGATGCGGCCACTCAACAGCATGGTCTTGCATTTCCCGCTGGCGTCGTCTCCCATACCGGTGCCTCCGGATTGGTTTTGGGAGGAGGCTTTGGCTGGCTCACCCGCCTTCACGGACTATCTTCGGATAACGTTGAGGGCTTCACGCTCGTAACTGCGGATGGCTCCCTGATTCGTGCCAACTCAAAGGAAAATGACGATCTCTTCTGGGCCCTGCGAGGCGGCGGAGGCAACTTTGGGGTGGTTACCGAATTTGATGTAAGACTGCATCCCGTAACCTCGGCGCTTCTGTTGGAGGCGGTGTGCACAGGGGATGACATTTCAGACCTCGTCCGGCGCTGGAGGGACTTCATGCCGGATTCGCCGGATAATTTACGATGGAGCCTCTCACTGCGTCTCGCCCCCGACGCTGCGAATGTTCCCATCGAATTACGTGGACGCCCAGCGGTTACTCAAGCCGCGGTTTGGGTTGGTGACCTGAAACAAGGTGAGGATTGCCTCGACCACCTCGTCTCCCTTTGTAACCCCGTTGTCATAGCCCGGAAGAACATCTCTTTTCTCACTCTGCAGACGATGGCAGATCAGGAATTTCCACATGGCCGGCGTTATTACACGAAATCCGGTTACTGCAAAACTCTCGACAACGACACAATCGACATCATGGTGCAGTCCCTCTTCAACATTCCTTCTCCGATGACTCAGATTGAACTCGCCTATCTTGGCGGAGCGGCCGCGCGCGTCGATGCAGCAGACACCGCCTTCGGGGATCGAAGTTCGCCGTTCGTGATCAACCTGCTTGGCAATTGGTCGGAAGAGTTCGAAGACGCCGAGAACGTGTCGTGGGTCCGTAGTCTTTTCCAATCCCTGCGACACTCAATGACTCCGGGAGTCTATATCAATTTCATGAGCGGAGATGAAGATGACCGCGTCCTCGAAGCCTACCGCGAAAGGTGGGAACGTCTCGTCACGGTGAAGTCACATTACGATCCGGACAACTTCTTTCGCCTAAACCAAAATATCCCACCGCAAACAAAATAGAACTTGCCTCTGAATCTGGTCATGACTACTGTCGGAATGTTTATTGCGATTCCAGCCGCGTGATGCGCACGTCCTAGGAGGATCGCTTGCCGCCGCTCTACCCGTCCGTATGCTTACAAAAAGCCGCGGTAGCATCAGTCGGCCGTGCCACCACCGTCCACTACCAGCGCTGCTCCTGTCATAAAGGAAGAATCATCAGAGGCGAGAAACAGCGCTGCCTTGGCAATTTCCTCCGAGGTGCCGATACGCCCCAGCGGACGGTTACCGCATCCCGCGAGATAGTCTTCCCACTTCAAACCCCGCATCCGCGCATCTTCAGGAAGCATGGGTGTATCCACGTCTCCGGGGCAGATGCAATTTACACGAATGCCCTGCCGGCCATGATCAACCGCCATTGCTTTCGTCAGCAGAACCACGCCGCCCTTTGAAGCACAATAGGCTACTGCTGCATCGCCGCCAACAAGGCCCCACCCCGAACTGTTATTGATAATGACTCCGCTGCCTTGCTCGATCATCCCCGGCAACGCACACTTTGACATCAGAAAAGTGCCTTTCAAATTAACGTCCAACTGCAAGTCCCACTGCTCTTCGCTGCAATCGAGCGTGGTATTGGAAAAGAACACACCTGCGTTATTAAACAGAATGTCCAGGCGCCCGAAGGCACGCAGCGTTTCTTCGACTGCGCGACGGCATTCGTCTATTTTCCGAACGTCGGTGCGAATGAAAATGGCTTTCCCGCCAGTCTCCAATATCCGCCGAGACACCGCACGGCCCCGCTCTTCGTTGCGCCCGGTGATGGCGACGCTGGCTCCCTCTCTGGCGAAGAGCAAGGCTGTGGCTTCGCCGATGCCAGAGGTCGCGCCGGTGATCAAAGCAACTTTGTTTTCTAAGCGCACGGTTATGGTGAATGACCTGTGTGTTTCTGCCTGAAATGTGTTTCAGCCTGAAATGGAAAGAGGGCGATCTGCGTTAGCGAGAGTTGCACAGCACGGTTGCGTCCCCGCGGAGCGCACTTCCATCGCGGCCAGATGATTGTAGCTCCACCATGTTCATCCGTCTAAGTTTATCCGTCTAACTTCCGGATACCCCCGCGATCCACCGCAGACAGACTACTCTGTTGACCTCCAAATGCCGGCAACATACACTTCTTGCTCCCCGTTCGGACCTGCTGAAATGGTCGGAAAGACAATTTCCCACTACCGTATCCTTGCCCAGATCGGCGCTGGCGGGATGGGCGTTGTCTACAAAGCTTACGACGAACAGCTCGAACGCGAAGTCGCGCTCAAAGTTTTACAACGTGGCCTGCTCGCCGAAGAGGGTGCCCATAAACGCTTCCGCAAAGAGGCGCTCGCTCTCGCCCGGCTGAACCATCCCAACATCGCCACCATCTTCGAGTTTGGCACCGAAGATGGCACTGACTTTCTGGTCACGGAGTACATCCCTGGAATAACCCTCGATACCAAATTGGCGGCCGGAGCGCTCGCAGTGGATGAAGCCATCCGCCTGGGCATTCTCATGGCTACCGGTCTGAGTGCTGCGCACGAACAGGGAATCATTCATCGCGATTTGAAACCGGGTAATTTGAGGGTTACTCCGGACGGAGTCCTCAAAATCCTTGATTTCGGTTTGGCTCAACATGCGCCCAAGCCAAGCGAAGACGGGCTGACGGCGACTCTAACCAAGACTCACGAAATCGCTGGCACCCTGACTTACATGTCGCCAGAGCAACTTCGAGGTAGCATCGCTGACGCTCGTTCTGATATCTGGGCCGCCGGCGTTGTGCTCCACGAGATGGTAACCGGCAAACGTCCCTTCTCGGCATCGGGCGCCCCGCTCCTCATTGACGCAATACTGAATAGCAATCCCGATCGTCCGAGCAAGACAAATCACGCCGTTCCCGTCGGCCTGGACAATATCGTCCTCAAAACGCTCCAGAAGGATCCTTCGCAACGTTATCAAACCGCTTCCGAATTACGGGCAGACCTTGAACGGCTTGCCGCTGGTGCGCAGGTCTCCGCAACACCCGGGCGGCAACTCACCTGGCCAACCCTAGCTGTCGCAGTTCTCGCGCTCTTATCCGTGGCACTTGTCATCGGATATTTCTTTTATCAACAAAAAATGGGGGCAGGGAAGCGAAGCCGGTCGCGCCGGTCCGTAGCCGTTCTCGGTTTCAAAAATTTGGGGTCTGACAAGAATCAGGCTTGGCTATCCACCGTGCTATCCGAGATGCTCACAACCGAACTTGCCGCCGGAGACAAACTGCGAACCGTCCCGGGGGAGAATGTCGCTCGAGCCAAGGCTGACCTCGCGATTCCCGATGCGGAAAGTCTTGCCGGGGAAACTCTCTCCAGGCTGGGAAAAATTCTCGGCACTAACCTCGTCATTCTCGGTTCCTATCTCGATCTGGACGGTCAGATTCGTGTGGATGTAAGAGTCCAGGATGCCTCCGGAGGTGAAACGACTGCGAAGTTTTCGCAGATCGGAACCGAAGCGCAGCTCTTCGACTTAGTGCGTCACCTCGGCGAGACGCTTCGAAGTGAATGCGGCGCGGGAGAAGTGACGGCGCAGCAGGCAACCTCGATACGAGCGTCAGAACCCCAGACTACCGACTCTGCCAGGCTTTACGCTCAAGGGCTTGGCAAGCTTCGAACCTTCGATTTGGCCGCCGCTCGTGATTTGCTCACCCAGGCCATTGCAAAAGATCCGGCTTATGCCATGGCTCACTTCGCTTTGGCGGAGGTGTGGTCGCAGCTTGGATACGACGGCAAAGCTAAAGAGGAAGCGCAACGTGCCTTCGAATTGTCCGCAGGGCTTTCGCGGCGAGACGCTTTAGGGATTGAAGCTCGATTTCGCGAAGAAAATCGAGAATGGATCCGCGCCGTCGACATTTATAACTCTCTGGTGACAGTTTTTCCGGACGATCCGGAATACGGATTGCGCCTCGCCGATGCGCAGGTTTCCGCAGGGCAGGGTCTGAATGCTTTATCGACGATCAATAACCTGCGGAAACTAACCGCCCCGCCGGAATCTAGTAAAAATGTTTCTCCAAGCGGCGCTGATTCAACCGATCCGCGCATTGATTTGGCGGAAGCCAAAGCCGCGGCCTCTTTGTCCGACTACAAACGCGCCTTCGATGCAACGGAGCGCGCCAACCAGATCGCGAACCGTCAAGGCTCCGTTGGAGTGCGTGCCGAAGCTCTATTACAACAGTGCTGGGCGCTTCGCAATCTCTCCGATCCGGAACGCGCGAAAGTTGCCGGTAAGCAAGGGGGCGAAATTTTCGGCCGCCTGGGTGATTCCAGAGGCGAAGCCAGAGGTTTGACATGCGTCGGTGATGTGCTCGCCGATCAAGGCGAGCTCTCCTCCGCTCAAGCGATGTACGAACGCGCTCTCGAGCTCACACGCAAGATTGGCGCACAGAAAGATTTAGCCGGAGCCCTGATCAATGTTGGTAATGTTCAGGCCTATCAGCAAAAGCTCACTGACTCGACGCGGCAATATCAGCTGGCTTTGACCCTCGCGATATCCATCGGTGACAAGGCGGATGCCCTTCTGGCGCAGGATAATCTTGGCGCGAATCTTTCGATGCAGGGCGATTATGCAGGCGCTCGTAAATCCTTTGAAGATTCGCTTCATACCGCGCAGCAGATTGGGGACCGGGCCGGCATCGTTGAAGCCCTCATAAACCTTGGCTCCATCGGGACGTTGCAAGGCGATCTGCAAGAAGCGAGGCAGAATCTTGAAACGGCAATTGACTCGGCACGTCAACTTCAGCTCAAAAGCCGCTTGGCGGCGGCGATGGGAGCCATGGGGGATGTGCTAGTTATTCAGGACGATCTCCGTGGGGCCCAGCAGACGTATGAGCAATCGCTCGCCATGCGCACTGAGTTGGGGGAGAAGGGCGGAATCGCGAACTCTCAAATATCTCTGGGCATCCTTGCCTTGGAAAATGGCCAGCCAGCGCAGGCCCAGTCTTTAGCTCGCAACGCAGCAAAAGAATTCGCAAGCGAAAATAACGCCGGTCAGGAAGCTGCGGCCGAAGACGTCCTAGCCCAATCCCTGATTGCCTTGCAGGATTACGATCACGCCGCGAACGAAATTAACACCGCTCGAAAACTTGGAGCCCACGATTTTGCGACCGGGCTTTCCTTAACCCTGACTGCTGCGAAATTGCTGGCCAAAACCCAGAAGAACGTCGAAGCCCAGCGCGAACTGCGGCAATGCGAAAAAACTGCGGCGGAAAAAGGCTTGATCGGAATCGAATGGCAAGCGCGCCTCGCTCTGGCGGAGACACAGATTCTTGGCGGCTACATAAGTTCCGCAAAAGCAAATATTCAAAGTGTAAAACGTCAAGCCGCGCCTAAGGGCTTTCGGTTGTTAGCCCGCAAAGCCGATCAGACCGAAATCCCCGCCGACAGTGGCCATTAAACAGAGCGTTCAGCGCCTTCCTGTCGATCCCTAAGTCCGGGACGGCGGTTTACCGTATCCCGGCCGTGGGCACCGCCAACGGCAGCGGAGCCGCCTGCCGGGTGATGACATAAAACGTCAAGCCCTGCCCCTGTTGCGCCGTTCCCGCGGGATAGGTCGGGAACGTATTGGGTACCGTGAACAAGACCGAAGTCTTCGTCGTAGTGATCGTCATGTCTGGAATGTTCGTGGCCGTTGGATCGTTCGTGCACATCTCGATCGTATTGCTCGCACTATCGCAGATCAACACACCATAATCACTCGCATTCGTGGGAGTGAATCCATTTAATCGCCCAATCGCTACGCCAACATTCAGTGAGGTCGATTGATACTGAAAAAGATGCATGTAGACGCCGCTATCGCAACTCCCCACTAAAGAGAGTGTCGGGCTACCAAGAGAAGCTTCGACATCTTGATTAATGCAAATCACTTCTTGCGTCATGGTCGCTTTTTTACCGTTGGCGGTTAACGGCACAGGAATGCTCCGCCCCAATAACATCCAGAGGGCGGCATTGCTGTCTTCCCCATTCCCGGATGAACCACGCACGCTGACGGCAAACGATGAGGCGGCGGTGAAGAGCACAAACAATGAAAGCAAGAATTTAGCGGCGGTTCGATTGAATCTCATATTTCCTCTCCGAAACTGGGACGTAATCGTTAAGACTTGATCGTTAAGAGTTGATCGTTAAAAGTGATCGTTAAGTCGCCGGGCTCTTGCGGTAATAAATCCCACGGGGAGGGATCGGGCTGAGCCAAGGGCTAACCTGTCGCCGAAAGTTTACCCCTTTTCAAACCTCTTCGCAAACTTTGTTGCTGATGGGTAGTGGGCTACTTTGAATTTTGAGTTGGCGGTTGACCGTGGCATACTAGGGATATGCAAAAGCGGTCACGCAAGCCTAAACAGCCAAGAGATGTGAACCAAGCTGCATTTGAGATGGTTTCCCGCTCCACGACTGACATTGAAATCAGCGCAAAGCCCACAAAAGCAGAAATATCTAGATTCATGTCCGCAATGGGGCGACGTGGTGGAAAGAAAGGTGGTAAGAACCGTTGGGCTAATGTATCAGCGGAAGAACGTAGCAAGGCCCTGTCAGCCGCAGCAAAGGCACGTTGGGGCAAACAGACAGCAAAGGATGGAGACGGCGGTGGGATTTGAACCCACGCGGGTGCCGATAGACACCAAAGGCTTGCAAAACCTTTTCCTTCGACCAGACTTG
>JANYKL010000070.1 GCA_025361625.1 Acidobacteriaceae bacterium | reverse complement strand
GTTTGTTCGGGTTTAGCGCGCTATCTCGACCTCGACGTCTCTCTGGTAAGAATCCTTTGGTTCTTTGTCACCTTCATCTCCGGCATCGTGCCTGGAATGGTGGCCTATGGTCTCGCCTGGGTCATTATTCCTGAAGAACCGCAGTTAAGCCCGGTGGTTGCGACGCATCAGCCGATCACTACTTAGCTGACGTTTCATCACAAGGTCTTAAAGAACGTCTTGAAGAGCGTGTGAATCACCGTCTTGTGGACGTTTCTAGGCCTGCGTAAGTTGTCGCCAGGAGTGAGGGCGCCTTCAATGCGTCGGGTTGTGCTTTAATTTCCGGATGCAGACGTTGCGCAGCGATGACGCCGAAATAGCATACGAGGTTCGAGGCGCTGGACCCGCGCTCGTGCTTCTCCATCCGTTTCCCGCAAACCACGAATTTTGGTATCCCGTGGCCGCCGCGCTCGAGTCGAGCTACCGTCTCATCCTCCCTGACCTTCGTGGCCATGGAGCGTCCGAGGTTGGTGACGGTCCGGCGTCCATGCAGAAGCATGCGCATGATGTCATGAAGGTGCTGGATGCGACCGGAACCGACAAGGCGGTTTTTATCGGATGTTCGATCGGTGGATACGTCATGTTCGAATTGTGGAAGCGCTGCCGGGATCGCGTGGGTGCGTTGGCCCTTTGCGATACTAAAGCGCAAGCTGACGATGCAGAAGCGCGGGCCAGTCGCCTGAAAATTGCCGCAGAGGTTTTGGAAGAAGGCACTGAACCGTTTCTGAAGAGCATGCTCCCAAAACTCATGGGTAAAACCACGGTTGCTTCGCGTCCCGATCTGGTTCAGGGAGCGCACGCGATGATGCGCCAAATGTCAGCCGAAGACATTAGCCAGGTGCAGCAAGGGATGGCGGCACGCCCCGATTCTGTGGATATTTTGAAAACCATCAACGTTCCGACGCTCATCGTTATCGGCGAAGAGGATGAGTTGTCAACGGTCGGCAACGGCGCATTGATGCGCCAGCATATTCCGGGAAGCCAGATGAAAATCATTCCGAAAGCAGGACACTATGCCCCTTGGGAACAGCCAGAAGCGGTAGGCGGAATTCTGCGACAATTTTCGGACAGCGTGACGCGCAGATAATTCAGGCGAACCGCCCAAGAGTCAGCGAGTCAGCCAACAGATTGCCGTAAGTCTCTCTCTGCTAGAATCGCGGCGTCATGCTTGAAGCCTTCCTCGTTCCGGAGAAAACTGCCGTCACGGCAAGCGGCGACGGACCGGCAATCGACATCAGAAAGTTAAAGGGCAGAATATTCCTGCTGACTCTGCGCATCACGCGGGTCGTCGAGCAGGAATCGCTTGATGTCAGCATCTTTACTTCTCCGGATGGCGAACGTTGGGACGCGAAGCCGCTCGCAGCTTTTCCGCAGAAATTCTATTGCGAAGAGGCTCCGCTGCTTCTTAACCTGACCGCACGGCCGGATATCGGGTTCATCCGCGCACGCTGGGCCGTAAACCGTTGGGGCCGAGGGACGCTATTGCCGATGTTCGAATTCGGGTTGAGATTGCAAGAGGTGCCGGAAGAAATTCTGGAGGAAGCATCGAACCGCGTGCCCGCACATTGACCGGCGCGTTGACCGGCGGCCGGAGCGCGGCGAATGATCGCGGCGAACGATTGCGATAATGAGCGCGACAAAGATCGCGGCCGCCATCGAGCGTTACCCTCCATTATATTTAGGTTATGTCCGAAACCTTACACGCCGGGGCTGCGGCAACCGTACTCCCGGCTCGCGACGTCCGCGGAATCGTCCGTATTCCCGGAGACAAATCCATCTCCCATCGTTACGCCATGCTCGCGGCTATAGCCGAAGGCACAAGCCGCTTCCATAATTTTTCAGCCGCCCTGGATTGCGCGAGCACCCTCGACTGTATGGCAAAACTCGGGAGCAAGTGGAAACGCGAAACAAATAAAAGCGAAGCAGATGATCTTGTTGGAGAAGTGATCGAAGTTCATGGCCTTGGCCGCCGACTGCAAGCTCCAATTCAAACGCTCGACTGCGGCAATTCGGGCTCGACGATGCGCATGCTCAGCGGAATTCTGGCCGGCCAGCCATTCTCGTCCGACTTGTGCGGAGACGAATCGCTTTCGCGGCGTCCGATGGAGCGCATCATCACGCCGCTTTCGCAAATGGGCGCGACAATCTCGTCGAAAGAAGGTGGACGGCCACCGCTCACCATTCGGGGCGGCTCTCTCAAGGGCATTCACTACAAGCCTGAAGTAGCGAGCGCGCAAGTAAAATCTTGCCTGTTATTCGCCGGACTTTTCGCCGATGGAGAAACTGTGATTGAGGAACCGATTCGGACCCGCGATCATGGCGAGATTGCCCTGCGGGCCTTCGGGGCCGAAGTTGATCGTGCGGGGAACGTTTCGCGGATCCGCGGCGGCCAGCGGCTGTCGGGAATCGAGGCGCATGTGCCCGGGGACCTGTCGAGTGCGGCTTTCTTTCTCTGCGCCGCTGCCTTGTTTCCAGGTTCGCAAATCACACTCCCTGGAATTCTGATGAATCCGACGCGGGCGCGGCTTCTCGACATCCTCATGCAGATGGGATTGAAAATTTCAGTCAGCCATCTTGAAGAGCATCACGGCGAACTCGTGGGTTCGATCGAGGCTCGCGGAGTGGCGTGGAAGGGCGGCAAAATCAGCGGCGCGGATACGGCGGCGCTGATCGACGAAATTCCGGTGCTCGCTGCCATTGCTGCTTACTCGAAAGAAGGCCTCGAAGTGCGCGACGCCGAAGAACTCCGGGTAAAAGAGTCGGACAGAATCGCAGCTGTGGCCACAAACCTTCGCAAAATGGGAGCCGAGATTGAAGAGCTTCCGGACGGCATGCGCATTCCGGGAGGACAGAGGTTGCGAGGGGCGGAGCTCGAATCCTATGGAGATCACAGGATCGCAATGGCCTTCGCCGTAGCCGCTTTGAAAGCCGAGGGCGAGACGGTGATTCACGGCGCCGATGCGGCGGCCGTCTCGTACCCGAACTTTTTTGAGGAGCTGCGGGCGATCACCTCGACGTAGCAACCTCGGCAATGCCGTAATCGTGAGACAAAGTCGATTTTTTGAATTGGTGCGCACGAGCTCATTGCCTGGCGATTCATTTCGCTCAGTGTGAGAAAAACTGAGAGCGTTGCGAGTCGATACCATTTTTTATCGCTGAGGATTTATGGCAGAAGAAAAACAAACTTCCGATCAACGATTGCAACTGGAATTTAACCGCTGGGCCCAGCGCGGTGAAGGCTCAAAGATGGAGAACCACCATCTCGACATCACTGAAAAAACAATGAGGCGGATGAATTTGCGGCCGGGCGAGCGCGTTCTCGATCTTGGATGCGGCTCGGGATGGGCAACACGTCTGCTGGCGCGCATGGTGAGTGAAGGTCCAAAAGGCTTCGGGCAGGTTGTGGGCGTCGATATCTCCGATGAGATGATCCGGGAGGCACGAGCGGGCTCGAAAGAGTTTGACAATGTCATGTTCGTGACCGGGTCGGCGACGCAGATTCCCTGGGAGGAAAATTTTTTCGATAAAGTGTTATCGGTTGAATCCTTCTATTACTATCCCGATCAGGAGCGGGCCTTAGCTGAACTTTTCCGCGTGATGGCGCCACATGGGCGTTTATTTATTCTGATCAACTTATACAAAGACAACCCTTATTCGCTGCAATGGGTGCCGAAGTTGAAGGTGCCGGTGCATGTCCGGTCGGCGGCGGAGTATGCGGAGATGCTGAAACAACATGCTTTCGAAAACGTTGAGTACGCGATGATTCCGGACGACACTCCGACGCCTGAAAATTACCGCACTACTTCTTTTCACTCTCTCGACGACTTGAAAGCATTCAAGCGCGTGGGCGCGCTGCTGCTTATGGCTTCTAAGCCGGACATACGAAATCCGGCACCCGGATACACCATTTATTAAAACTTTCTCGACCAGTCTTCAAACTCGTTAGCGGAAGACGACGATTGCGACGAGGATGCACATGATGAAGACGAGAATCGCCAGTATGTTCACGTGATCGGACAGCCAGGATTCTTTCACCGGCACGCTGTTGGCAAGGAACGCAGGCACAAATTGGTCGGGCGCCGACAAAGGTATCTCGCTCGTCTGATTTCCGGATGCGACGCCTGCATCCATCGTCGGTGCCTTGGTTTCATGCACTGGCGATAGTCTTGAGTCGTTTGTATTCGATCCTGCGGTGCCCTTCTCGTGCACACCACTTTTATGGGAATCGAGTCTCTCGCAATCGAGACAAAGTGTTCGACCCTCTGAAACAGGAAATCCGCACGCCAAGCATTTGTGCACTCTCAGCATCGCCAGAGGCGTCGGGAGATCCGCGCTGGTAGCGGCAGGGGCGGCGTCTTCTAAAACGGGGGGTGCGGTAGTGGAATTCGTTGCCGGCCAGTCTTTTGGAGCGACTGTGGGATGGGCTTTGGGATCGGCTCCCTTGGCCTCTCGCGACGGCGCGTCTACGATCTGCGTTACTTCGTGCTTGACTGCGATCGTTTCTGCTGTTGGTGGAATCTTAGTTTCGCTTGTTGCAGCAACGGGCGCGTCATTGATCGGTGCATCATTGGTTTCCGCATTCAGAATGGCTTCGTCCGTCCTCGCATCTTTGATAGCCGAAACACCCGACGAAATTTGGAGAGACTCCGCAGATCCGGGAGTGATTTGCCCGAGCGCGGATGTTGCGTGCGCAGGAGGCTCGGCGAGAGATTCCGCACCTGGCTTGGGGACGGCAGAGGGCGTTGTTGTCTGGAAGGTCGGATGCGACTGGGCATGCGACGGCTCCTGCTCAGCGGCAACATCCAAAATGTCATCGTCAGGTTCGGATGTAGGACGTCCAGGCCCCCTTTCAATCTCGACCGTCGGCTTTGTCGCGGTGCTATTTTCTGCCAGGTCGAGCGCGGTCTGGGTGAGTACCGCCATTCGTTCAAGCGCGATCAAATCTCGTTCTTCGAATGCGTAGGGGTGGTCGGAAAAAAGCTCAAACAGTCCGCGAACATCGCCGTTCGGCCGAAGGATGGGCAATACGACGATGGAAGCAATCCCAAGCGCGCGGCAAGCGTCAAGGTTTACCCGGGGATCAGTCTCTGCATTATCACATCGCAGCAACTGACGGCGAAGGATGCTCTCACCGGTTAGTCCGGACTGAACTTGAAGTCTCGCTCCAACGACGGGCGCGGATGTGCCGGCACTCGCTCGGCAAACCATTTCGTCGCCCTGCGGCAGGGCCAAGGCAGTGCCGGTGGCGCCAGTAATGTATTGCGCTCGCTCGACGAGTAACTGGAGCGTGGATTCGAGTTCCTTTTCTTCTAAACTTCGTCCGTCTAAACTTCGAGTGTCTAAAGTTCGGGCCTCCGCGCTTCGACCGTCGGAGGCTCCATTTTCGCGACCTCTAGCGACGTTGGCATCGCTTTCATTGGCTTGGGATCCTTCTGTCGCGAGAATTGCATCGCCGTTCGAGAACGGTACCGTGGCTCCAAGTTTCTCGTCGGGCTGGGCTGATCCGTGCATGGATTTTTGAAAGAGGTAACCCCGAGTCTCGCCTCGTTTGCGAAAGACGTCAAGAGCCATGGGGCACCAGGACTTTTGTTATCTCGTACTGCTCAGTTCAGGTGTTCGAGCCAACTATTCGAGATCCGCCGAAACGCCTGTTCGACGGGCATCTTGGCCTGAGTTAGATCTTTGATCAAATTTCTCATGTGATCTTCATGACGAGAGGGTTGACGAGCTCTCTCTGGCAGAACGGGGGGTCTAAATGAGAGCTGCGCACCAACTGTGAGGCTTCGGAGCGCATCGTAACTCCGAAAGATTTAGGAGTGCCCGAGCGTGGCCAGGTCTTCCCTATTTTTCTTCTTCTTCTTAGCCCTTATCGCCGTTGTTGTGCCTTTTACCTCGATCCCCTTGATGGCGCAAGAACGCATTGAAGCTGGAGTTTTTGTGGATTACCTCGGCATTTCGCAGACGAATACCAACAATTTCGGGTTGGGAGCGCGCCTTGGGGCACGCGCCAACCGGTTCATCGTGGTCGAAGGGGAAGTCGCTTACGATTACGGGATCAATTTTTCGGAAGCGTACAGGAACATCGCGAACGGCAATGTGACAGCAATTGCAAACACTTCAATTGGCGTCACGCAGGGGCTGTTTGGCCCGACTTTGAAGCCGCCACGAGGCGCGTTTCGTCCCTTTGTGACGATGAAAGCGGGCTTTGTCGATTTTCGATTGAGCTCTAGCCTGCTCCCTTACAGCGGTTTCGTGAGCACGATCCTCGGCCTGCGCACTTCTAGTTTGAATGCCGCTATCTATCCTGGAGGCGGAGTCGAGGCTAGTCTCGGCCCGGTGGGGTTGCGGCTGGAAGTAGGAGACGAGATCTACTTTAATCACGGCGGACACAATAACTTTCGGGCTTCGTTTGGTCCCATCCTACGATTCTGATACTTCGCAGACTTCTTGTTGAACGCACTAGAGGGTCAGGCCACACTGACCTGCCATGATCAGAAGTTTGATTGATTCAGACCCGCAATGATCATTGGAGCGGGCAGAAATCCAAGAGGAGGTGTATGCCCCTCTGACATTACAAAAGGGGGGACACTGGAATGGGGAAGGCTGCTTTGCTGTTAGGTTCAAGTGAAAATTTCAGGCCCGGCCTCGGCGAGCTTTGGTTTGGCGCCCGGCGTGAGGTTCGGCTACTTTCTCTGAGGCTGGGGGCTTCTTGGTTTGAGCCAGGCTTTCTTTTAAGGCGGCCATCAAGTCGACGACCGGGGCCAGCTTCTTCGGTTGCTCGACGGCCTGCACTTCCCCGCCCTCGAGTTTTGTTTCGATGAGCTTTTTCAGGTTGTCCTGGAATGTGTCGTGGTATTTTTCGGGATTCCACTTGTCGGCCAGGGCTTCGATGAGCTGGTGCGCGACTTTGATTTCTGCATCTTTAATCTGAACGTCGGGCGCGCCAAATGATTCCACTTCTTTCACTTCTTCCGCGTAATACATGGTGTGCAGCATCATGCCGCCTTTGTGCGGACGCAGAAAAACGGTGTACTCGCGGTTGTGCATGGTGAGTTTTGCGATAGCCACATATTCGCTTTCTTCGAGCGCCTTGGTCAGGAGTGCGTAGGGGCGGCGGCCAGCTTCCTCCGGCATCATGTAATACGAGGACTCGAAGTAGACGGGATCGACTTCATCGGATTTTACGAACTCGAGAATCTCCATGGTCTTCGCCGTCTTCGGCTCGATCTTCTTGATCTCTTCGGGCTCGATGATGATGTACTCGCCCTTGCGGTACTCATATCCTTTGACGGTGTCGGAGCGTTCGATCACCTGGTTGTCGGCTGGGCAATAAAGCTGCTGCTTGACGCGGTGATGGTCGGTACGGTGCAGCATGTTGAAAGAGATGCCGCTGCTGCGCGCTCCGGAGAACAAGCGCACGGGCATGGAGATTAATCCGAACGTAAGGTATCCAGACCAGACTGAAGCCGCCATCATTCACCCCAAAACGAAGTAGTATTGCTGCCTTTGTATTGCCGCGTTCGACATAACAGCGTTCTGCAATCAGCTATCCGACGATTACGATCGCCGTGGCTAAGATGCCGGAACACGGCCTGGCGTATTGAAGTGTAGCGCAACGTAGAGGCGGAACCCGAGGCGAGAGCGGGGGTGAATCTAGAAATCAAGCACTATAGGACGGGGTCACGGCGAGGAAAGCGCAGGATCTGGTGTTATCGATTGGTAGGCACAGCGATTGGTAGGCAGAGAGACCGCCGACAGTGAGTGAGCGGAGGTTCGTGTGGCGAAGGGCAGTTCTTTCGGTCTGCGAGGGCAAGTCGTGTGGACGAGTCGGCGAATGCCGAACAGTAAAGTTAGATGCGCTGTTTCAGGCGGTCCAAGAGCATGAAGATGAAGATGCCAAGAACGGCGTTGGCAATGCCTGAGACGAGTTCGTGAGGCCAACTCCAGGCTATGTGCAGGCCGACGAGACCGCGGCCGATGACGAAATAGACGACTTCGTGGAGCACATAGAAGAAGATGGTCAGCAAGAAACGCGCGCCCATATTTTCTACGTCGATCTTGATTCCGAGCGATGAAGCGCCGAAGCCGACAATGGTTTTCGCGATTCCGAAGAGGCCGATTGGATGCGGCGTTAGAGAGTCCTGGATGATTCCGATGATGCCGCCTGTGAAAAGCCCGGCCATGGGATTGCGGCGGGCGGTGGCGAAGGCGATCGTGACCAGCATGGGAAGATCGAAGATGGCAAAGAATGGTACGCGCAACGGCAAAAATGCCTGGAGAAAGATTGCGGCCAGCGGGATCAGGATGGTCGCGGGCAGGCTAAAACGGTAGACCTCAACCTGCTCTCCGGAGGTGTAGGTGATGGCCACTATTGCGGGCTATCCTGCGCGGCGGCTGGTGGCGGTGGCACTCGGTTTGTAGGCAGCACGGCATCTTTTGGCTTCGGCGTGGTCACCGATTTGGGGGCAGAGGTCGCTGATGTCGATGGCGCAGCGAAACTCGAGCGCGGCGTCGCGGAGACCGGCATGGTTCGGGGCTTTGCAGCGGTAGGCGCGGGGTCAGCGTTTTGAGAAGCGGACTTCTCGGCCGTCGTTTCTGCCGGGATCGCGCCGGGGACTGAAGGTTTCGCAACGGCGGGCTTGGGCGCCGCGCTCGCGTTTACGCCGTCGCCCGGCTTGGCGACTGGAGACTTCGGCGCGACGGCCGCAGATTCACTTCCGTCTTTCTGTGGGGCTTCTACTTTCGCGGGCACTCCCGGCAGGCGCGCCGCAAGAATGTCAACTCCACGCGAGACGCCGGCCTGTTCCGGCTCCGCCTGCCGCTCATCGACCTTGGTCACTACCAGTACTTCCTCGAGACGGCTGAGATCGGCAGCGGGACGAACTTGAATATTCAGGAAAACATCGCTTCCGGTTCCAACTTTTGTCACGTGGCCTACGAGCAAGCCTTTGGGAAAGACTCCGTCGCCGCCACTAGTCAGAACTGATTCTCCGGCGGAGACATCTTCATCGCTCATGACTTTATCGAGAGATGTTTCGCCGGCGGGGGTGCCGTGCAGAATGCCCTGGGTTCGGGTCTTATCCAAAAGCGCGCCGACTCCACTGCTTTGATCGTTGATCAGAAGAATTTGAGAAGAAGAGTGATAAACGTGCAGCACTTTTCCGACGACGCCCTCGCCGGTAATGACGGCCATGTCTGGCTTAATGTGATCGCGCTCGCCTTTATCGATGTAAACGGAGTGCGAGGACTCGCTGCCGCTGCCTCCGATGACCTGGGCGGCCATGGTTTGCGAAACGAATTTTTCTTTAAAGCCGAGCAGCGCTTGCAGGCGGCGCGCCTGGTCCGCATCCTGGCTGAGGCGGGCCTGGTCGATGCTCATCCGCTCCAGTTGAGCCTTGAGGCTGCGATTTTCGGCCCGAACGCCGCGCAAATAAAAATAATTATGCCAGACACTGCTGGTTGAGAATTGCGCCCACGCCAAGCCTTTTTCGAGTGGAGTGACTGTTCCAACGACCCAGACCCGGATGAGGCGCGTGGGCTCGCTATCGTTCGTGCGCTTGACCTGCACGGCCAAGCCGAGCACCTGGGCGAATAGAACACCCACGAGCACGATCAGGTTGCGGTAGCGTCCGAGGACGGATTCCATAAAACGGGTCTTAGTGCTTAGCCTTAGCTCTCAAGCCCCAGCTGGCAGTTCTCAGCAGGCCGTACTTAGCTAACCGGGAACGGCAGTCTGAAGGATACGTCGTTTTGAGCTACCCGCGCTGCGCAATGATTCTTGATCGAAGCGCCGGCGGTAAAGCTGCAAGCTTCGTGGGCAGTTACTCAATCGAAATTTTGCGCAGCAGCTTGAAGTCGGAGAGCATCTTGCCCGTGCCGAGCACAACACTGCAGAGCGGATCGTCGGCGATGGAGACGGGCAGTCCCGTTTCTTCGCGGATGCGTTTATCCAAATTTTTGATGAGGGCACCGCCGCCCGTCAAGACGATACCGCGGTCGCTGATGTCGGCAGAAAGCTCAGGTGGCGTACGCTCGAGGGCGACTCGAATCGCGTTCATGATGGTGGAGACGCATTCGCTCAAAGACTCGCGAATTTCGCTGTCGTCAACCGTAATGGTTTTGGGCACGCCTTCGATCAGGTTGCGGCCTTTGATCTCCATGGTAAGGGGCTTATCGAGAGGATAGGCGGAGCCGATTTCCATCTTGATTTGCTCCGCCGTGCGCTCGCCGACGAGCAAGTTATATTTCCGCTTGAGGTAGTTCATGATGGCCTCATCCATCTGATTGCCGGCCATGCGCACGGAGCGCGAATAGACGATGCCGCTCAGAGAAATTACGGCGATGTCGGTAGTGCCGCCGCCGATGTCGACGACCATGTTGCCGCTCGGCTCGGTGATGGGAAGGCCGGCGCCGATGGCAGCGACCATGGCTTGCTCGACGAGGTGAACTTCGCTTGCCTTGGCGCGATAGGCGGAATCCATCACGGCGCGCTTTTCGACCTGCGTGATTTCGGAAGGCACGCCGATGACGATGCGTGGATGCACCAGCATCTTGCGGTTATGGGCCTTCTGAATGAAATAATTCAACATTTTCTCGGTCACTTTGAAGTCGGCGATGACGCCATCCTTCATGGGCTTGATGGCGACGATGTTGCCCGGCGTGCGGCCGAGCATCTCTTTCGCCTCTTTGCCGACGGCCTCAACTTCATTGGTGTTCTTGTTGAGGGCGACGATGGAGGGCTCGTTGACGACGATGCCTTTGCCGCGCGCGTAGACGAGCGTATTGGCGGTCCCGAGATCGATGGCGAGGTCACTCGAAAACATGCTGAAGAGTGAACGCAGGTTGTGCGAACGCGAATTGCCGTTATGAAAACCGTTCTTGGACATGACTGATACGTCTCTCTTCTTGAATTTCGTCTTGCCCCAAAGTGGCGGGGAACTTTTCGTTTCCACTCAGCATTTACGGTTCAATCTTTGTGTGCCCCTATTCTACTTGCATGTTGCCTATCGCCGGTGGTTACTAAGGCACCTGTTTCTGGTCACTTCTTGCGCAAACTCAATCGTTCAAATTGAGCGCAAGCTCTACTGAATTACGACTTTTTCCTGATGGGTATTGACTCCGCCTCGCGCGTTCTGCGCTGTGACTGTAATCAGGTTCTCTCCGTTCGGCAGCGGCGGCGTGAAGTAGTGGAAAGTTCCATCGTCGCCGATTATGGGAACTTCCTTCCCGTTGACCATCACGCGGGCCCCTGCCTCGGTGGTGCCTTTGACTTCGATCACATGACCGTGCTGAACGAAAGGGTCAATGGCTAATGCCAGATTTATCTTTTCCTTGCTTTTCGCGACAATCGTGAAGCGGTTCTTCTCGCTTTCAACCGATTGTTTTCCCGCCGCGTCGTAAGATTGGATCGACCAATAATAGGCTCCAACGGGGAGACCGGTGACGACTACGCTCGCGGAATCGACCTTCTTGTCGAGCAGCAGGGAAGAAAAATACGGATTGTGGGAGATTCGTAAACGATATCCGGCCGCATTTGTCATTGCCGACCAGACAAATTCGACTTCCTTCGCCTTCTCGCCCGCATTCACGAATACCGGCATCATGTTGCCAGGGGTGAGGGGGGACGGCGGCCCGATTTCCTTGGTCCGCTGCATGCTCTTCGATTCGCTTCCGAATGTGACCTTCTCCCAGTTGGAGAGGTGAGCTTTTTCGCCATTGCGCTCGACCTCGCCGCTACCTTTAGTCAGCAAGATTTCGTGGAGATCATCCTTCGGATTGTTTTGCACCATGGCCGAGGAATCGGGCGCCAGCGAAGCTCTTGCGCCGTCTACGATGACCTGCGACTTAGAACCCTGAACGTAGGTTGCGGTGGTTAGATCGACGGTTCCAGTTGTAACCGCGACGGATACGTTCGTCTGCTGCCGGTCGTTCGCCGAGTTCTCTTCGATCACAATCAGCGAGTCCTGCTTGACGGTGTAATTCGTTCCATCATTAAAAACAATTTTTGCCATGCCCTCAGCGCCGGTCTGAACCACGTCGCCCTTCTCGAGCGGAACGTTGTAATTAGCGACAATCCAGCTGGTACCGTTCCCTTTTCGAACCCGAATCGTGCCATCAAGCGCGGTAAAGTGAGCCTGCTGTGAAATTGGAGCCGAGCCTTTCATTGGAGGCGCAAGGCCGGCAACTTTTTCAAGAATCAGAGATGCGAAGTGGCTCGCACCTTTCACGGTTGAATCGGTAAATGCCGGGAAGGCCAAATGAATCAAGAATACAAACAGGACTGCGACAGCCATCAACGCCATAACGACGCTGCGGTAGGTCACCGTTTTCCATGCAACGTAAATCTCCGGTTTATTTTGATTGGACACGGACCGGTGCCTGCCTCATAAAAAATTTGAAGGTTCAGGGATTCTGAGAGCTGTCCCCATCATATCCCCGGTGCTATGAGATTGAAGCCTCCGTCACAGGGGGAAAGGGTTACGAAAGTGACTAAAAAACTGACGGTTTACGCTCCTGGCTGCTCCGTTAAACGAGAGCGTGAGGAAGTCGCTCGCCTTGCCCGTCCGCAGGGCGGTTGTTAGCATAGAACTTCTGCAATTTTTTGAGGAGGCTCCTTTTGGCTACTGACACCATTACTAACCCCGCTATCTCTGGCGGCACGCCCAAATCCAAGGTTTTCAAGAACTTTATTGACGGGGAGTGGGTCGAATCCGCTAGCGGAAAGACCTTTGAAGACATCAATCCGGCGGATACGCGAGAGGTTGTCGCTATCTTCCAGGAGTCCAATAAAGAAGACGTGGACGCAGCCGTGGATGCCGCCAAGCGCGCCTTTGCCAAGTGGCGTCTGGTTCCGGCACCGCGGCGTGCCGAGATGGTATTTCGGGCAGCCGAGATTCTGATTGAACGCAAGGAAGACCATGCTCGCGACATGACTCGCGAGATGGGCAAGGTTTTAAAAGAGACGCGGGGAGACGTGCAGGAGGCAATTGACGCGGCTTACTACAATGCCGGAGAGGGCCGCCGCCTGTTTGGACCGACCGTGCCTTCTGAGTTGCCGAATAAGTTTGCCATGGCCGTGCGGCAGCCGATTGGAGTTTGCGGCATGATTACGCCGTGGAACTTCCCCATGGCGATTTCTTCATGGAAGCTCTTACCGGCGATCGTTTGCGGCAACACTTGCGTGATCAAGCCAGCGCAGGATACTCCGCTATCGACTTTTAATCTGGTGCAGGCGTTGACTGATGCGGGGGTGCCGAGGGGAGTGATCAATGTTGTAGCGGGATTCGGGCCGGAGGTTGGCACTCCGCTGACTGAGCATCGCGATGTGCGAGCGATCTCGCTGACGGGCTCGTCGGCGGTGGGAAGGATCGTGGGGCAGATCGCGGCCAAGAGCTTTAAGCATTGCTCTCTTGAACTTGGCGGGAAAAATCCGATGATCGTGCTCGATGACGCAAATCTCGAACTCGCGGTCGAAGGCGGCCTGTGGGGTGCGTTCGGAACTACCGGCCAGCGTTGCACAGCGACCAGCCGCATCCTGGTACAGAAGGGCGTGTATCGCAAATTTGTCGATGATTTTGTGGCGCGCGCGAAGAAGATCAAAGTCGGCAACGGCCTGGATGAGAGCGTAGAGATGGGTCCGGCGGTGAACCAACGCCAGCTCGATACGGACTTGAAATACATCGAGATTGGAAAGAACGAAGGGGCGAAACTCGTCACTGGCGGCAATCGACTCGACAAGGGCGACTACAAGCACGGATTCTTCGTCGAGCCAACCGTCTTTATCGACGTCGACCCCAAGATGCAGATTGCTCAGGAAGAAATCTTTGGACCGGTGGTTTCGATTATTCCTTGTGAAGGTCTGGAAGATGCGATTGCGATTGCCAACAATATCGAGTACGGCTTGTCGTCGTCGCTCTACACCAGAGATGTGAACAAGGCCTTTGCCGCGGTTCGCGATCTGGAGACGGGTATCACTTACATTAACGCTCCCACGATTGGAGCTGAAGTGCATCTGCCGTTCGGCGGCACCAAGGCAACTGGGAACGGGCATCGCGAGGGCGGCATTGGCGCGATTGACTTTTACACGGAGTGGAAGGCGGTGTATGTCGATTACTCCGATACGCTGCAGAGGGCGCAGATTGACCGCCCAGAGTAATTAGGCGATTGAGGTGATACAGTGCCCGCAACTTGTGCGTAGGCCCTGTAGCATTGTTAAGGACATTTATTGAGCCTATGCCGATCACACAGACCCGCGAAATTTCTCCCGCAACTCGCTTGGAAAATGTGCGTTACGCCATTCGCGACTTGGCGTGCGTAGCCGATGAGGTAGAGCGGCAGGGGCATAAAATTCTTCCGCTTAATATTGGCGATCCGCTTAATTTTGATTTCCAAACACCGCCGCACATGATTGAGGCGGTCTATAAAGCGATGCGCGACGGGAAGAATGGCTATTCGAGTTCTTCCGGCATTCCGCAGGCTCTGGAAGCGATTCGCGGGGAGGCGGAGCGCAAGGGGATCACGACGATTCAGGATGTTTTTGTCACCTCTGGAGTGAGCGAGACGGTGGATATTTGCCTGACCGCGCTGCTGAATCCGGGGGACAATTTGCTGACTCCCTGCCCTGACTATCCGCTTTATTCGGCCGTTCTGGCGAAGCTTGAGGTGGGATTGCGCGCGTACTACCTGAAAGAAGAGGACGGATGGCAGCCTGACCTGGCGGACATTGAGAAGAAGATCACGCCGCGGACTCGCGGCATCGTTCTCATCAATCCGAACAATCCCACAGGCTCAGTCTGCACGCGCAAGACGCTGGAGCAAATTGGCGAAATGGCGCGCCGGCATAACCTGATTATTTTCGCGGACGAAATTTACGACAAGCTCATCATCGATATAGATGACGATCCTCATGTGGCGATGGCTGAAGTTGCGCCCGATGTTCCGGTTGTAACGTTTGGCGGATTATCTAAAAATTATCTTGCGCCGGGATGGCGCATCGGATGGGGCATTGCGAGCGGCGAGGCGGCGGTGATCAAGCCTTATCTGGAGGGCGTGAATAAGTTGCTGCGGGCACGCTTGTGCGCGAATCATCCTGAACAGTATGCGATTCAAGCGGCGCTCGAAGGGCCGCAAGATCATCTTGTCGAAGTGCGGCAGAAACTGCGCACGCGGCGCGATCTGACGATGAAGTGGTGCGAGGAAACTTCGCGTATTCACTGCGTCACTCCGCGCGGAGCGTTTTACGCGTACCCGAGCATCGACATCCCGGAGGGCGACGATGTATTTGTTACCGAGTTGATCCGGCAAAAGCACGTGACCGTGGTGCATGGCTCAGGCTTTGGACAGCGGCCCGGGACAAAACATTTCCGCATCGTATTTTTGCCCGACGAAAAAACTTTAGCGGCAGCCTATTCCGCAATCGGCTCGTTTATGCGTCAACGCTATAGCCAGTAGCGCCGCCTGTTGCGAAATCAAGATCGTCACGCAAGAATCACTTACCCCCGCGTTCTATTCACGATAACCTGATCCGTGAGCCGCGACTTCCTCCCCCCGGCGGCCTCAAACGATCGCGGAGGTACCTTAATGAAAGCTCGCTTCGTCTGCATTTCGTTGTTTTCCGCTACGCTTTTGGCGCAATCGACCCCACCGTCACTTACGATCTACAACCAGAATTTTGCGGTTGTTCGCGACCAGATTCCTCTTGAGTTGAAGCCTGGAGAGAATCAAGTGAACGTGAACAACATCACCATGCACCTAGAGCCGGATTCCGTTGTGCTCCGCGATCCGACCGGCAAGCACACTCTCCAGATTCTGGAGCAGAACTATCGCGCAGACGCTATCTCCGAACCGTTATTGCTCTCGCTCTATGAAGGCAAGACCATCGACTTCGAGGTTGGCAACGGCCAGACCGTCAAGGGAAAGATCATCCGCAGCGGCTACACTCCTCCCGACTACTTTCAGCCTTATCGCGGCGGCCAGTCGTATAACAATGCAGCGGCGCAGCAGCCTGTGATTGAAGTGAACGGACAGTTGCGATTCAGCATGCCCGGCACTCCGGTCTTTCCGAGTCTCACCAACGACAGCATTCTGAAGCCGCGGCTGGAGTGGTCTCTGGCCACCGATCAGGCGGGAAGTTTTCCCGCCGAATTTTCATATGTGACCGGAGGAATGAGTTGGAAAACGGACTACAACCTCGTGGCCCCTGATAAAGGTGACATCGTCGATGTAGTTGGCTGGATCACGATCGATAACCAAACCGGCAAGACCTTCGAGAACGCGCGCATCAAGCTCATGGCTGGAGACGTCAATAAAATTCAGCCTGAAGTGGCAGGTCAAATGGGGGCACGTTTACAAGAGGCCGCGAAAGCAATGGATATGAGGGCCAACGTCACGGAGAAAGCTTTTGACGAATTTCATCTCTACACTCTCGAGCGCCCGTCCACATTGCGCGATCGCGAGACGAAGCAGGTGGAGTTCATCCACGCTGATCACGTTACAGCCAGGCAAATCTTTATCTACGATGGCGCCAATATCGATCTCAATCGCTACAGCGGTTGGGCGTGGGAAAATATTCGCAACGACCATTCTTACGGAACGGAATCTAATTCGAAGATATGGGTCATGCGCGAGTTCGTGAATTCACAGGCAAATCATCTTGGAATACCGCTCCCGAAAGGCCGCCTGCGCTTCTATCGCCGCAACGATGATGGCCAGATTGAATTCACCGGTGAGAACGTCATCGACCACACTCCTCGCGACGAGACGGTGCGAGTTTATACCGGCAACGCCTTCGATATGACGGCAGAGCGCCGCCGTATCGATTACGTGCTTGAATCCGGCAAAAAATCTGCCACCGAGTCGTTTGAGATCAAGATTCGCAATCACAAGAAAGAAGCGGTGAAGGTGCGTGTGGTCGAGCATCTCTACCGCAGCCTGACCTGGGAGATTGCTTCCAACTCATCCGAGTATAAGAAGACAGACGCCAACACCATTGAATTTCCGGTCACGATCGCTCCGGACGGCGAAAAGACCGTTACCTACACCGCACACTACAGCTGGTGACCGGTGAAGCCCGAGTCGAATCGAGACATTAACGACGTGCTGCTGCGGTTTGCAGTTGAGCGAGTTTGACGCGTGGTGAGGATTGCCGATAGCGCGCGATGCCTTGAAATAGCGCCTCGGCAATCTGCTGGCGGTAGGTAGCGCTTTGAAGTTTCCGCTCATCCTCAGGACTGCTTACAAAGGAGATCTCAGTAAGAATTGAGGGCATGGTCGTGCCAGTCAGCACCACGAATTCCGAATCTTTTATGCCTCGATTTCGGATCTCAGGGCTATTGGCGGCAAGAGTGGAATACAAGGAGCGCTGCACGCTGACGGCAAGTTTGCGTGATTCTTCAATCTTTTCATGCAGTCCGCCGAGCGACAACGAAACCGGCGTTAGTCTGGCGCCGCTTCCATCCTCAAGCTTTTCCTTTTCCTTTGAACCCGGCGCCGCGAACAGGTCGCTGTAGTAAGTTTCTACTCCTCGAGCCGAGGAGGAACTGCTGTAGTTGGCATGAATCGAGACAAAAAGGTCTGCCTGGGTTTGGTTCGCCAGGTCTGACCGTTGCTCGAGGGGTAAGTACTCGTCGCCGTCGCGGGTGAATTTTACGTCGGCTCCGATGCGGCTCTGCAGCAACTTTCCAAGACGTTGAGTAACGTCGAGAACCAGATCTTTTTCCAGCAGCCCCTGTTTGCCAACGGTACCGAGGTCCCAACCTCCGTGACCGGCATCGAGCACAATACGGAACTTTCCGCTTTTTGCCGCCGAAAGATCATTTGATGACTTGGGCGATAGCTGCTCCGGCACCAGTGACTTTGAAAGCAGTGGGAGGCTTGATGCGGCGGCGGGTTGCGCTGCAAGTTTGCCAACCATCGCTTGGCCGGCGTTTCGGCTCGCGGCCGAATGGCCGCCGCCAGCCCCTTTATCACCGCGCAGTTCAATCACCAGGCGATAAGGATTCGCTTCCATGCTGACCGAGAAATTCGAGCCGTCCTTGGTATCGAGCACAATTCGCGTGAGCCCGGCTACCGGCTGAGCGATTCGAACGCGGCTGAGCGCAGCGTCGCCCACGTCCATCGTTTTGCCGTCCAAATCGCGCGCTAAGACGGTGTCGTGCAAGTCAAAATAAATTCGTTCTGGAGACATCAGCCGGTGAACCTCATAGGGCACCTCATCTTCCATATCGATGACTACGGTGCTTCCTAAAGATGAGGACCAATGCCGCAACCCGGTAATTTTCGGCAGTGCTGCCAGCCTTTCTGAGCCGGACGCCACTGCACTCCCCGAAGCCGTGTCGACCTTCGCCGAACTCAGCAGGTTGTCCGAGAGGGGCATCGGTAAGTCGGTTTGAGGGGGCACTGGAGCGGTGACTGTTTGCGGAAGTGTATTCGAGTCTGCCTTGTTCCCGGTGGTCTCCTGCCCAGCGGGATTTGAATGCGTCCCCCACCAGACTCCGGCCGAGAACAGCAAGGTAATGACTGCAATGGCCATCACCAACTTCAGTCCGACGCGAGAGCGGCTGCTTCCAAGACCACGGGAGATAGCGGCGAAGAGATTGCGATGGCTCAAAGAAGACGCAGCAATTGTCAGATCGCCTTCAACGCTCGATTTTTTCTCTGGCTTGTCGTCGGTGCTGGTGCTGATGCTAGTGCTGGTGCTTTGTGCATCACTTTTTGCGAGAGAAACTTCTTCCAGTTGCAAGAGCATTAATTGCTCTGGCGCCGCAGCCGCGACCGGGAGAGGCCAAGCGTCAACCATCAGCGGCAGCGGCAGCACATCGGAAGTGTCCGACAAGATATTTTCGAAACGGTCTACGCTAGCGCTCAGAACTTCTTCGGGCAGATTCTCGGACCGCGTGGCTATCACCGCGGCAGGCGCGAACTTCGGCTCCGGCTGAACAATGATCGCTTCTTCAATCGCCGCGACCGCCGGCTGCGGCTGCAATATCTCGGCCGCGATGTCCGACAGCCAATGAGTGCGCCGATCCTGATCTTCCGGCTTGAGTGCTGACAGCACGAGCTCCGCAAGCAGCTCGAGCGCATTAACGTCAGACTCGCTGAAAGCGCCCTTCTTCATCGAGAATGCTTGCAGCACGCCGATCTGCACGTAGCGCCCACGCAGCGGAACGAGCACCGTCGAGCTCGCACCCAGCTTGTGGGCGATGTCCTGCGCCATCCGGCGATCGCTCTCGCCATCATCACAGCGCAAAATGCGACCCGAGGCCATTCCCTCCCGCAGGAACTCCGATCCCGCGCTGAGGCGAGTTCCGCGCGTGATTGCAAGAGAGCCGGCAGTGGCGCGGCACTCCATCTCAAGGTCTTTCGATTCCGAATGCCGGGCCAGAGCGATAATGATGCTGTCAGCTTTTGTAATCCAAAGAGCGCGATCACAAATCAGCTGCAGAACCTCGTCAAGAATGAAGCGCTCGGTCTCTATAAGGTCTTTTGCGGGTTCCTTCCGATTCGTGTCGAGCCGGATGCGGATCTGCCCGTGCAGTTCCGAAAAAGCGAGGAGTGCCCCCATCGGCTCGTGCCGTCCGATGGAGTCGAGAACGCGGTTGCCATCCTGCACCGTCAACTCTTCGAGTATGTCGACAATGATCGGCGATTCGCCTTCGAGCCGGGCTGCGGGACTGCAACTCATGTGTTTTACCGTCAAAGCGAAAATGCAGCGAAAAATGCCGTATTCATCCTATGCGTCTGCCGGCAAAGGAATGATTTGTATCTTTGGTTCGTGCTCCGGTTCGTGCTCGGGTTCGTGCTCGCGCGTTCGAAGCACGAATCTCAGCACAGGCGCTCCGGCCGGCAGCGATACATAACGAATTTCTATCAGCGTAATAGCCACAGATGTGCGCTGCAATGTCCGTTGGTACAGGCCCCACTGCGGCAACTTGCTGAAAAACAAGAAACGCGGTGAAAGGATACGACCTTCCAGGTTTGCGCTCGGAGGCTTTTCGTCCTATGGTTAGTTTGAGAGCCGATCAGCGGAGAATCGATGTCCACTGCAGTTCACAAAGCAGCAACCAGGTTTAAGAATTCGCGCTGGTGGCCGACAGGAGTTGCAACCAGCCTGGTGGGGGTCGCAGTGGTCGCCCTTCGAGGCTGCTGGCATCGCAAGATGAGCTGGCCGATCGAGGTACAGGGTTGCAAATATCAGGTATGCATGAGCTGTGGCATCAAACGCCTGTTTAATGAGACGACATTTAGCGCCTACGGACCATTTCGCTACGACCTCGATGAACTGATCGCCCGCGCCGCAACAGCGCACACAGCATCAGTCTCTGAAACGCCGCGCTCTAGCGCGTGAGATTCCGCAACCTTGCCTCGTAGCCTTGATTTCGGAACGCGGATGCAAGTCTACTTCAACTACACAGCACCGACAGGCTGGCGCTGATTTTTGTACCAGGCTACGGTCCGCCGCAAGCCAGTCTCGAAATCAACCAGAACTTTGTATCCAAGATGCTTTTGCGCGAGTGAGATGTCGGCGAGAGAGTGCTTGATGTCGCCCTCGCGTTCCGGAGCGTATTTCACTGTGCCCTTATAGCCAGTCAATTTTTTTAGGGCCTCGAAGGTCTGATTCAGCGTGATCCGTTCGCCGGTGGCGCAGTTTAAGATGCGTCCCGCGCACTGGTCGCCCGGAGCCGAACAGGCGAGCAGATTCGCCGACACCGCGTTGTCGATGTAGGTGAAGTCACGGCTCGTCTCTCCATCGCCAAAAATCGTAGGCTCATCGCCGCGCAACATCTGCATGCTGAATTTGGCCAGCACACCCGAGTATGGCGAAGAAGGATCCTGTCGCGGTCCGAAGATATTGAAATAACGCAAGCAAACAGTCTCCAACCCGTAACAGCGGAAAAACGAAATCATGTAATGCTCGCTCGCGAGCTTCGCCACGGCGTAAGGCGAGATCGGGTCGGGAATCATGGACTCTTGCTTCGGAAGCGTCGGCGTGTCTCCGTAGGCGGAGGACGAGGCCGCATAAACCACGCGGCGTACCTTGGCATCGCGCGCCGCAACCAGAATATTTAGAGTGCCATCAGCATTGGCTCGATTGCTGCCGATCGGATCGAGCACTGACTTTGGCACCGAAGGAATGGCCGCCTGGTGCAGAACGTAATCGATCCCTTTGCAGGCGCTATGCATGGCATCGAGATCAAGAATGTTGGCCTCGCGAAACTCGATCTCTTTCATCACCTCCGACAGGTTTTCGCGCCGCCCAGTCGAAAAATTATCGACGCCACGAACCTGCTCACCGCGTTCCAGCAGAGCTCTTATCAGAGAGGAGCCAATGAAGCCAGCAGCGCCGGTTACGAGATACTTTGCCATAGACTCTTATGATAGCGGACGCACGGATGGACGGGGTAGAGTACGGCGGTGACGTAAGTAACGGAAAGGACGGAGAGAGGCGATCTTTAGTGTTAGGACTTTGCTCCCTGAAGTGTTGGAAGTTTGCTTTGAAGTTTTAGAGCTTTGCTTCCTAATGTTTGGGAGTTTTGGCCTCCTGAGGGACGACAGGAAATTAAGGGGAGAGATCTGGCTTCAAACAGCGGAGGCCCCGAAGGCCGATTTTCGTCCGGTCAAGACTTTGAGCAACTGCTGCAGCTGGACAAGTTGTTTTGGCTCGGGTGCTTCAAACGAGATACCCATGCCGAGAAGCGGATACGTGGCTCGAACCACGCCCCTGATTTTGACCTGGATGCCATGAGCATCGAGCCGCAAATGTAACTTCGTGCCGACGGGAAAAGTGTTGTTAATTTCTACATAGCACCCGTGCAAGCTGACATCGGTCAGTGTTCCCCACATGCAGTAGCTGGTTCCCTCAGCGATCATCTCCATTTTCCCGGAGCAAACGTAGCGCTGCGACTTGCGGCGCTCGGTGAAGACTCGATCTACCCCCGCGATCGCCTTAGCGCCGGGAGTGCCGGCAGTGGTCTTCGCCCGCGCTGCGACATGGGTAGCGCGGCTGGGCGTGTTCTCCGTATGCTTTCCCTGCAAGCGCCGAAGGTAATTGGCACGCTCTTCAGTCGAGGCGTCGTCCAACTGCGGCGAAGACTCAGGTTGATTGGTATGGTTGTGCCGATCCACAAGATCCTCCGAGCTTATGCGCTCGTTTGTTTTATCGGCAGGGTTAGAAAAAACCTTTAATCGGAATCTTCCTGAATGACCTTGCGAATCTCCTCCCAGAGGTCGTCTTTCCCGGTTCCTGTCTTGGACGAAAAGGCGACGATCGGCGTCCCCGGATAGGCCTGCTCCAATGCTTTTATGGCGCCTTGCAGCTTGTTACCCGACAGGCGGTCACACTTGGTAGCCACAACGAGGTGCCGACGGCCTTGGCGAGAGAGAAACTCGACCAGTTGCTGGTCGCTTTGCTGCGGTGGAATATTCGAATCGACCAACGCCATAGAAAGCGCCAGGCTCGAACGCTGGTGCAGATAAGGATCGACGAAGCGCGCCCAATCGTCGGCTATCTGGCGCGAGACCTTCGCGTATCCGTATCCGGGGAGATCGGCAAATAGCATTTCGGGTGACGGTTTCCCGGCCCGCCGAACCTCATAGAAGTTGATGCTTCGCGTGCGCCCGGGGGTATTGCTGGTGCGTGCGAGCTTCGAGCCGAGAAGAGCGTTGATAAGGCTCGACTTTCCCACGTTCGAGCGTCCGAGAAAGGCGATTTCCGGCACGCCGGGAGCGGGGAACTGTGTCAGGTCGCTCGCCGACAACATGAATCGTGCCAAAATCCGCATACAGACAGTTTCCCGTGAGCGTGCTCGAATGGCAAGCCCGCAAGAAAATATCTTTGCCGACGCCCCGTTGTTGGAGTAAGGAATTTTCACGCGGGACAAATTAACGGGGGTAAATAAACGCGGGTTGAATAAACGTGTAAATAAACGGGGGTAAATAAAAAGAGCGGCAAGCGCCGCCCTTTGAATCGTTATAGTTTGCTGGTTGATTGCAGGGACGCAGTTTGCCGCGTCTCCCGCGTGATCAGGTTTATGTTCCTTCGTTCCAGCTCGCCAGATACTCTTCCTGCTCCGACGTAAGTCGATCGATTTTGATGCCGAGTGATTCAAGCTTCAGCTTGGCAACGCGCTTGTCGAGATCGACCGGCACGGTATAAACCTTTTTCTCGAGCGAGGCATGGTTTTTGACCATATATTCGCAGCACAAAGCCTGATCGGCAAAACTCATATCCATCACGGACGCAGGGTGACCTTCCGCCGCTGCCAGGTTGATCAAGCGGCCTTCGCCGAGAAGATTGATACGGCGACCGTCTTTCATCGTGTATTCGTCCACGAAATTACGCGTTGTTCGTTTTGAGGACGACGAGGCTTCAAGCGCCGGGATATCGATCTCAACATTGAAATGCCCGGAATTCGAAACGATTGCGCCATCTTTCATGGCCAGGAAATGCTGTTTCGCGAGGACGTTCTTGTTGCCCGTGACAGTACAGAAAACATCGCCAAGTTTTGCGGCTTCTTCCATGCTCATCACGCGGAAACCATCCATGACTGCTTCAAGCGCCTTCGTCGGATCAATTTCGGTCACGATCACTTCCGCGCCTGCGCCCCGTGCGCGTGAAGCCAGCCCACGCCCGCACCAGCCATAGCCGGCAACCACGAACTTCGATCCCGCGAGCAGGAAGTTCGTTGCGCGGATGATGCCGTCGATCGTCGACTGCCCGGTGCCGTAGCGGTTGTCAAAGAGATGCTTGGTGTCGGCGTCGTTGACGGCGACGATCGGATATCGCAGCACGCCTTCTTTTGCCATGGCCCGCAGCCGGATGACTCCAGTCGTGGTCTCTTCTGTTCCGCCGATGACGTGTTCGAGTTCGCCAGTTCGCTTCGTGTGCAGAATCGAGACCAGGTCAGCGCCGTCATCCATCGTAATCTGCGGTTTGTGGTCGACGGCCGCCATGATGTGCGAGTAATAGGAGTCGTTGTCCTCACCCTTGATGGCAAAAACCGGAATGTTGTAATCGCGCACCAGGCTTGCGGCAACGTCATCCTGCGTGGAGAGGGGATTCGAGGCGCACAGCGCGACGTCCGCTCCACCATCTCGAAGCGCGATCATCAAGTTAGCCGTCTCTGCTGTGACGTGGAGGCAGGCCGAAACGCGAATTCCCTTCAACGGCTGATTCTTAATAAACTCCTTGCGGATGATCTGCAAGACCTTCATCGATTGGTTCGCCCACTCGATGCGTTTCTTGCCGAGATCAGCCGTTTCAAATCCCTTTACGTCGCTGCTAATCGATGTCGTCGCCATTGTTCTCCCTATCTCTGTCTGACCACAGCAAACACAAAAGATGTATCGTTCTCATCCTCATCCGTGTTCCGCCGTGGAGTCTTGTAATACCTGTCTCGTAGAAAATTGTTTCGTTCGACGATCCGCAAACCTGGTCTCGCCCGGTCGCTCGCGCTTGTCAGGATGAAACGGTTACTTCCTGACTCCGACGGTTTCGCGTTTCAGTCCGGCGTCCGCAGCCAGTTTTGCCGCCTTGTCGGTCTTTTCCCAGGTGAAGTCTGGATCGTTCCGTCCAAAGTGCCCATAGGAGGCCGTCTTCCGGTAAATTGGGCGCCGCAAATCAAGCGCCTCAATAATTTCGCGCGGCTTAAGTTTGAAATTCGCCCGCACCAAATCTGAAATCTGATCGGCATCGATCTTCGAAGTGCCGAAAGTATCTACCAGCACGCTAACCGGCTCAGCAACGCCAATCGCATAAGCAAGCTGCACTTCGCAGCGCTCAGCCAGCCCGGCAGCCACGATGTTCTTGGCAATGTAACGCGCCATGTAAGCCGCGGAACGATCTACCTTCGTCGGATCCTTGCCGCTGAACGCTCCGCCACCGTGACGCCCCATGCCACCATAGGTATCGACGATGATCTTGCGCCCTGTGAGTCCGGAATCGCCCATCGGCCCGCCAATGACGAAACGCCCCGTCGGATTGATGTGGTATTTGGTGTCTTCGTCTAGAAGTTCGGCGGGAATCACAGATTGGATGACATGCTTCAGAATATCGGCGCGAAGTTCGTCGTTGCCGACACTCTCGGAGTGCTGCGTGGAAACTACTACCGCATCGACTCTTTTTACTTTGTGATTGGCGTCGTACTCAACTGTGACTTGCGATTTTCCATCAGGACGCAAATAAGGACAGGTGCCGTTCTTGCGGACTTCAGAAAGTTTTTGGGTGAGCTTATGCGCCAGCGAGATGGGAAGAGGCATCAGTTCCGGGGTTTCGTTACAGGCAAATCCAAACATCATTCCCTGATCGCCCGCCCCCCCGGTATCAACGCCCATCGCTATATCGCACGACTGCTTATTGATGCTTGAAATGACGGCGCAGGTGTTGGAGTCAAATCCGTACACCGCATTGTCATATCCGATGGATTGAATGACGCCGCGCACCAGATTCTGGAAATCAACGTAAGCCTTGGTCGTGATTTCGCCGGCGATGACCACCAGGCCGGTGCAGGTCAGAGTTTCGCAAGCAACGCGGCTGTTGGGGTCATCCCGCAGGCAGGCGTCGAGAATAGCATCGGAAATCTGATCGGCAATCTTGTCGGGATGCCCTTCTGTCACCGACTCCGATGTAAAAAGAAAACGGTTTTTTGCTGGCAAGCTGATATCTCCTCGAAAACTTCAAGCCTCAACCTGGTAAGTCAGGGGGTCTTCTTTGGGAAGCCGGAATGCGTCTAGAATGGCCCGGCTGTGTTTAAAAGCTATCAGACAACAGCGCCCAGAGCAACGCAATCGACGTGCAGTTAGACGTCGCACCATTGAACGGTCAAGCAGAGGAGTTGAACGGTGCAGCGTGGAGATAAAGTGCAGAAACTACTTGAGAAATTAGCGATCCCGGTTGCTGCTTCAAACTCCTAGATAATGCGTGGAGATAACGCCTAGATGATTCCGTGAGGCCCGAAGGTGATCGTCTTCACTTGCCCGCTCTCGCCTGCGCTCGCCAGTTTCTTCCCATTCAATTCAAAATTCATGGCCCCCGAATTTCCCGCTTTCACCGTCACCTCTTTCCGACCGCGGACGGTGCGCTCGCTTCCGGCAACCATCAATTCAGAGACCACTGGTTTTCCGTCAGCTGTAATCGTGATCCAGGATTTCTCTCTTGCCTGGATGAGCACGGAAAACTCGGGTACTCCCATCAGGCTATTGCTTAACGAACTCTCGTTGACTGAACTCTGATTCGCCGAATTTTGGATATAAGTCGCAGCAGTGGGCGTGAGAGATGTATGAGTATGAGCGGCGGCAGGAGAGACGGAGGCCGGCGTAGCTTTCTCGTTTCGGTCGGCTTCGCTCAGTACATGCGACGAGTGTAGATCCGAAGAGCGTTGATCCGAAGAAGCGGGTACAGCAGAGAGGGAATCAGCGGGGGCCGTTGTACTGGTGTGGCCGCGCTCGAAGTGATTCCAAAGCGACAGAGTTAATGCCGTCGCCAGAAGCAATGCCGCAAATATTCCCCACGGAAGCTGCCTCTCAAGATTCGCAGCATCAGCCCCGTCAGTATCGATAGTCTTCCGCCGGTTGCCGTTTCTGTCATCGCCGCAGGAGCCGGCGGAGGGGCCGACGTCGGCGCCGTCGCTTGACTTGCCATGCCCAGACGGGAAGTGGCCCGATAGCGACGGTTGCAACGTGGTCTCTGCAGAAACGATGGGAAGGTCATTGCCCGAGGCCTTCAGATATGCGCCCACAGTTTCTTCTTCGTCGAGCCCGAGAAAGCGCGCGTAAGCGCGAACGAAACCTTTATTAAAAATGCCGCCGGGAAGCTGAGCGAATTGTTCATCCTCAATCGCTTGCAACATTCTGACGCCGATTTTGGTGGAGACGGAGATCTGCTGCAGGGTGATGCCCTGTCGATTACGCTCGACTTTCAGTTTTTCGCCAAAAGCGGGCAAACGAATTCTCCTGGTTGTGCGGGGCCGCCCTAAAAATTCTACCCCTCGATATTGCCAAAACCTAGTGAATTGAGGAGGCTATGACCTTTCGTTACAACAGGGCTTGCCGCAACGCCTTCCGCTAAGGCAGTGCATTCAAGTAACACGCACCGCTGGTCGACTGCTTTGGGGGCGTCGGCGGCGTCATCCACGGTGGAAGGTTGAAATTAAAGAATTCGGCCATGCCTTTTTGTGCAGCGTCCCGTTTGGTTAGGGGCGGCAGGCTGAAGCGCGTTTCAATGAATTTCAAAATGGCCGTGTAGTCCATGACGGTGTGCGAGACGTAATGTTTCTTCGCGTACGGTGACACCACTATCATCGGCACGCGATAACCCGTATAGGTGAAATCGCAAGTCGGCCCGGTACTGTTCGTGCAAACATCGTTCGGCTGCAAGTCCTGAGGTGGTATGCCGTCCGGACTCACTGCCGGTTTCGGCGCTACGTGGTCATATAGTCCGCCAAACTCGTCAAAAGTAAGAATGAAAGCCGAATCCTTCCACGAAGAGCTCGCCATCAACTGGTTCACGAGCGACGAGACATAATTCGCGCCGAGCTGAATATTGATTGGGTACTGATCGCTATCCGAGCCGTGCTCGTCGAGGCCGGCGCTTCCGGCCGGTTCGATCAACGCCACCTGCGGAAGGGTTCCGTTCTGCAAATCGGATGCATATTGCGACATCGTCGCAAGATTGTTCGGGTAGCTGTTGGGAATGCTCTGTCCCCATTGAAAATTTTGCATGTAACTCAATCCGAGCAAACACTGCGGCGTGGGATTCGATGAGCAGCTGGTATTGGTCGTGTTGACATAAATCTTCCACGACACCCCCGCGGCTTCGAGTTCCTGAAAAATGGTGGTTGCCGTCAGCAGCGACGAATCGTGACTGTTTGTTCCAAGAGGATAACCCTCGCCCTGCGAGGTAGCAGCCATCAGGTATTCGCGGTTTGGACCGGTGCGGCTCATCTCGGGCGAGAACCAGCGGTCGGACGTGGCATAATCGGACGCCATGAAGTAGTAGTAATTCAAGTCCCCGGAATCGTAGTAACCCATCGCCCGTTTTCCATCCGTATCGTTGAAGCTGGGGTTCATATTGCGCGAATCGTGAGCGTTGGTCCAAACGTAACCATCGAGCAGCGCGCTTGCGGAAAGTGGATTTGCCTGGTTCCAGTCGACGTGGCTTTCGTTCCATGAAGGGCTGGGATTTTCGATGCATTGCGTCAACAGGTGAAAAGAAGCGATCTGCGGGCTCGCGCCATCGATCGTGCAATCCGAAGGAACGGGGTAGGCCGGATCGCATCCCGGATTTGTCGGCGGAGGGCCATAGAGAGGCGCCGCCCCCGAAGTTGGATTGAATTGCGGAAGTCCGTCAAAAGAAATATCCGCGAACTTGTTTGCCCGCCAGTAGGCGCGCAACGCTCCGAAATAGTGGTCGAGCGAGCGGTTCTCCTGCGCCATGAAAATGATGTGATTCAGCACCTTTGACGTCTGATTTAAATTGAAGGTCGCCGTGGCCGACTGGTCAGAGTTCATGGTCAGCTTGCAGGGTCCCGTGCCTCTGCAGGCCCCAGACCACCCGGCGAAGAGTGCGCCACTTTTCGGCGTCGCTTTGAGAGATACCACCGTCCCGGCAGGTATCGCCGCCGTGCAGGTAGGGCTGCAGTTGATTGCCGCCGGAGTGCTCACCACGGTCCCAGTTGAGGTCCCCGCAAGTTGAACCGTTAACTGGTAAGTAGTAGCCGACGCACTGGACGTGAAAGAAAACGCTACCAGGCAAAACCCCCAGAAGGTAGAGGCCACTAGGCTGGACAAAGATTGACTGAACAAGGATTGACTGAACAAAGATTGACTAAACAAAGACCGACTGAACAAAGGCCGAGCAGGCGATTTTTCCCTACCCGATGGAAGTGCTTGCAAAAATGTAGAGGCCACATAGATGGGATGTCCGAGGCCATGATTAGGTTGTGGTTTTGTGGTTCGGCCTCCAAATTCCTACCAAAGATGCAAAAAAGTGCGGCTTTTTGATTGATTCAATTTGGTACTTACTTCAATTTGACGCTTATTCTCCTCTGGTAACCGTCTTTAGGCTGGGCGTAACTTTCATCTGAATTAAGGTCATGTCTGCTTGCGAAATTCGAAATTCCCGAGATATCACGCCCTGCAAGGCTTGCGAGGTTGGCGCTACTGGTTCGGGTTACCGTCGTTCATTGCCGACGCAGGCCAACGAATCCTATAATTTCGTATCGTTGGACCGAAGGGATTCATGTCAGAGGCAGCGGGAACCTCCCAAATTCGCCTGTCGCAAGAGCTGACCATCTTTCATGATGTCGCGAAGGCCCTCACCTCTTCGTTGAACCTAGACTCCATTCTGCAGACGATCATGGAAAAAATGGCGGAATATTTCCGTCCCGACACCTGGTCGCTTCTGATGGTGGATGAAGAAAAAGACGAGCTATATTTCGCGATCGCGGTCGGCGCTGCCGCCGAGGTTCTTTCAAAAGCTAGACTAAAAGTTGGTGAAGGAATCGCCGGCTGGGTTGCAAAACATGGCCAGGCGCTGATCGTTCCCGATGTGCAGAACGACGTTCGTTTCTCGTCGCGTCTCGATGAGATCACGCGCCTGCAGACGCGTTCCGTCATCTGCGTGCCGCTGCGATCGAAGCATCGCGTGCTCGGAGTAATCCAACTCGTCAACGCCAACGTCGGATTATCAGAGCAGGAATTATTTTTCTTGCAGGCGCTCTGCGACTACGCGGCCATCTCAATCGAGAACGCCCGGGCCGTTGAAAAAATTCAGGAACTGACCATCACCGACGACTGCACCGGCCTCTTCAATGCACGTCATTTGCACAAAACTCTGGAGACCGAGGTTTACCGCTCGGCGCGCTTCGGCTATCAGTTCAGCGTCATATTCATTGACCTCGATCACTTCAAGCAGGTCAACGATACCCACGGTCATCTGGTCGGCAGCCGTCTTCTCGCAGAAGTCGGTTATGTCATTAAAGCGCAATTGCGGTTGATCGATTTCGCCTTCCGCTATGGTGGCGATGAATTCGTGGTATTGCTGCCACAGACGAGCAAAGATCAAGCAGTAGTAGTCGCTACGCGTTTGCGCGAGTCGCTGCGCACAGGAACCTTTTGCTCTGAGATGGGAGTGAAATTGAACCTTCGGGCAAGCATGGGACTGGCCACATTTCCTAACGATGCGCAGACCCCGCAAGAGATCATCCGCCAGGCAGACGAGATGATGTACATGGTGAAGAACTCCACTCGCGATAACATCGGAGTCGCCTCCCGCGGACTGCTGGAACCCTAGCAGCGCCCGGCTCCACAAAGCCGGCGGCTGCAGAAAACCCCGACCCATGGTCACACTTCACGCTGCCCCTCGCAAACTAGATATTGGGCGAATTGTCTTCCCGCTTCTTGAGCTCGGCAGGTTCATCCGCCTTCGGTTTCGTCTCTTCAGCCTCGGGCTTCCACGCGGACGCATTCGCCGACGCCGAGGGATTTACGCCAAAATCCCATACATAAACATTCATTCCCTCTTTCCCTAACATTTCCGCAACCGCGTACTCACCCGTCGAAAGAGGATCGGTCGGCGTGATTTTAACCCAACCTCCAGACAAGACACTCACCGTGGAAGCGACAAAGCGCGCGTCTGATTTGGTCTTCCCCGTCACCCCTGTCTTCATCGATCCGGCGATTCGTTTGCCGCCCTTAATTTCCATGCGAATCAGCTTGAACCGCTCCGCGGGAGCCGCTGGATCAGCTTCGCCAGTGGAAGCCGTCACACGCGGGCCTTCTTCGATCTTCAAATAAAGCGAAGGTACCAGTGTGTGCGACTGAATCTTTGCGTGCTGTGCGGGAAGCTCAACTGTCTGCCTCTCGCCAGCAAGCGGATTCACCGCCGAACGCAAAATATTCGCCTTCGTATGGTTCGCTACGTCGCCCCCTGATTGCTGGAGTTCTACAAGTTGCGCCTGATTCTGATAAGCATCGAGCAGAAACACCCCGCTATCGCCGGGCAGTCGCAAACCCGGAGCGACCTGCGGCGAGCGCGCCTGCTCTGCTTTTCGCTCGGCTGCGAGTTGCTTATCAAGTTCGACGGCCTCGGGAGCAAGCTTGTCCTGAGAGCGTCCTTGCTCAAACTTGTTGGTCGCGTCCCAGTCAACGAGTGAATTTGGAACTTCTTCCCACTCCCCACGTTCCGAGCTGAAGTAACGCACGCGATCGCCCTTTACTTCATATTTCGTGATCGATTGGTAGCTGCCATCTTTCAATATGAGGCGACGTGCCTGGGCCTGGGCCCATGAAGGGAGGGATACGAAGAGAACAGACGAGAGTGGCACCGCACAGAAAAAGAAACAGAAGAGGGCGATGGGCCTCAAATGGCGCGCAGATCTCATTCCAAATCATATTATCGCTGCTCGCCCATCGTAGGTCGAGAGCAGGATAAGCGGGGGCGGCACAAACCCGCCAGGTACGCCCGCAATAAATGCCGACACCTTTCTCACGCTCATCCGTCTAAGGAACGTCGTCATTTGTGTGTCGGCAAAAGGCGGTCGAACTATCCCATGAAAACTTTTCTCTGGCGCGGGCTGTTAATCGCTTCCATTTCTATAGGCGCTTACTCACAAGACGCGGGCATGTTTCGCGGCAACCCGCAACATAGCGGGGTATATCAGGCCGCCGGAGTTCCCACCTTCTCGCGGGTGAAGTGGAAATTTCACTCCAAAGGATACATTTTTTCGTCTCCCGTTATCGCAAACGGCGTAGCTTACGTGGGCAGCACGGATCATGCCCTTTACGCTGTGGACATTGCGACTGGGCAAATGAAATGGAGGTTCGCAACTAAAGGTCGTGTCACTTCGTCGCCAGCGTATGGCAATGGAAGCGTCTACTTTGTCAGCTACGATGGAAACCTATACGCCGTAGATGCAGCCAGCGGTAAAGAGAAATGGCACTTCGCAACGGGAGGCGAGCGCCGCTTCGCCGCCAGGCATCTTCATGGAGCGACTCCCGAAGCGGAAACCATGCCTGATCCATTTGATTTGTTTCTGTCGTCTCCTACGCTTTCGGGGAATGCGATCTTTTTCGGCAGCGGTGACGGCAACGTCTATTCAGTCCAGGCCAATTCCGGCAAACTGATCTGGAAGTTCGGAACCGGCAATGTCGTACATGCTTCTCCAGCAATTGCCGACGGGACGGTCTTCATCGGAAGTTGGGATAGCTACTTCTACGCCATAGACGCTGCGACGGGGCAGCAAAAGTGGCGATTTAAAACCGGCGTTGATCCGAACATCCATAACCAGGAGGGAATCCAGTCGTCGGCCGCAGTCATCGATGGCGTTGTTTATTTTGGATGTCGCGATTCGAACCTTTACGCGTTGGACGCTCGAAACGGCGAAACAAAGTGGGCGAGTAACATGAAAGGCTCCTGGGTTATCGGGTCTCCAGCGGTGGCGGGAGGGAAAGTGTATTTTTCGACCTCGGACTCAGGGTTGTTCGTTGCCGCGGACGCGAAGACCGGCGCAACCGTTTTCTCTCTGGGCACAAATAAATGGCCGATGTTTTCCTCTCCGGCGATCGCTGGTAATACGGTTTACATCGGCACTCATGCCGGCAAATTCATGGCGATCGATCTCACCTCGCAAAAAATCGTCTGGACTTACGAGACGGAAGCAGCGGAAAAAAACCGCTCCACATTCGTCAAGTCGGACGGCACGCCCAACTACGAAGGGGTGTTCTTTGATTTCTTCTACGACGACATGGTGATTGGCACCGACAAATTCTGGTCCATGGGCTCGATTCTGTCCTCTGCCGTGGTCGCCGACGGTGTCGTTTACTTTGGCAGCACCGATGGAAATCTGTACGCCCTGATGTAATGGATACCTGAAAACCCGGAAGTTGACACCTGGGAGCCGCAAAGGCCCCTCTTTTCCACATTCCATTTCTAAAAAACTTCTGCCATAATTATTTGTGCACCCCAACCCGCACAAATTTCCCAACAAATCAAAAGCGAGGAATCGATGTCTGCCAAGTACATCTTTGTAACTGGCGGTGTGGTGTCATCTCTCGGAAAGGGCCTCGCTGCCGCTTCCATCGGGTGCCTGCTCGAAAGCCGCGGCCTCAAAGTTAATCTCATGAAGTTTGACCCGTATCTGAACGTCGATCCGGGAACCATGTCGCCATTCCAGCACGGGGAAGTGTTTGTCACAGACGATGGCGCCGAGACTGATCTCGATCTTGGACATTACGAGCGCTTCACCCACGCCAAACTTTCTCGCGACAATAACTGGACAACCGGGCGCCTCTACGAGCAGATCATTGCCAAAGAACGCCGGGGCGATTATTTAGGCAAGACCGTGCAGGTGATTCCGCATGTCACCAACGAAATCAAAGCGGCGGCAAAAAAGGTTGCGCAAGATGTCGACGTCGCCCTGATCGAAATCGGCGGTACCGTCGGCGACATCGAGAGCCTCCCCTTCATCGAAGCCATCCGCCAGATGCGCCAGGAACTAGGCCGCGACAACACTTTATTCGTTCACGTCACTCTCGTCCCCTTCATCGCCGCCGCACAGGAATTAAAGACGAAGCCCACGCAGCACTCCGTGAAAGAGTTGCTGAGCGTTGGAATACAACCCGATATCTTGTTATGCCGTACCGATCGCTTTTTATCAAAAGACATCAAGTCCAAGATCGCGCTCTTCTGTAACGTGGAAGAAGAAGCGGTGATAACCGCCAAAGATGTGGCTTCCATTTACGAAGTGCCTGTCGTGTTTGCCCACGAAGAAGTCGACACCCTTATTCTGCGTCGCTTAAAGCTCGAAGCGAAAGACCGCGACCTCGTAAAATGGAACGATCTCGTCCACCGCGTCTACAATCCGAAAGATGTGGTCAAGATCGGTATCGTTGGCAAGTACGTCGAGTACGAAGACAGCTACAAGTCCCTGAAAGAAGCGCTGGTGCACGGAGCGCTTGCTCACAACCTGAAGCTCGAAGTCAGCTGGATTGAAGCCGAGGGTCTTGAAGCAACGGATAAAAACACCGTTAAAAATCAGGAAAAGACTTTCGAAGCTCAGCTCGAGGAATATGACGGCCTCCTCGTTCCCGGTGGTTTTGGCAAGCGCGGCATCGAAGGCATGCTGAAAGCGATTAGGTATGCACGCGAGAAGCATGTTCCTTACTTCGGAATCTGCCTGGGCATGCAGACCGCGTGTATTGAATTCGCGCGAAATGTCTGCGGGCTTGAAGACGCGAACTCGAGCGAATTCGACCCCGCCACTCCGCATCGCGTAATTTATAAGCTGCGCGAATTACGCGGAGTCGAAGAACTGGGCGGGACCATGCGTCTTGGCGCCTGGCCCTGCAAAATAGAGACCGGCACGCTCGCCTATTCCATCTATGGACAGACAGAGATCAGCGAACGCCACCGCCATCGCTACGAATTCAATCGCGAGTACGAAGAGACCATGGTCGCCGCGGGACTGAAAATTTCAGGCTCAACTCCCGACGGAACTTACGTCGAGATGGTCGAGATTCCGGGCCACCCATTTTTTCTTGGATGCCAGTTTCATCCCGAATTTAAATCGAAGCCGCTCGAGCCCCACCCGCTCTTCCAACGTTTTGTTGGAGCCTCGTACGAATACGGGCGAAGCAGGAAAGAACAAAAAGGGGCGGCAGTAGTCGAGATGTTCTTGCGTCCCGAGAAATTAGCTAGAAGATAAATTACGAACACATCATAAAAAACGTACGAACGTAAAAGGAAAGCACCGCATAATCGCTGAACCGTGCTTTCCGTACTCGCGGTAGCAATCTCTCGTGACCCTATCCTTCCAAATCGATAACGTTCGCATCGGCGGCGGAGACCTATTTCTAATCGCCGGCCCCTGCGTCATCGAAAGCGAAGATCATGCCTTGCGCATGGCCGAGATCATCAAAGGCGTCGTACGATCTTTGAATTTTCCCTGGATATTCAAAGCCTCATACGACAAGGCCAATCGTACGTCGATACGAAGTTTTCGGGGTCCGGGTTTAAAAGAGGGCCTGCGCATCTTAAAAAAAGTTAAAGACGAAGTGCATATCCCCGTCCTCACCGACGTGCATCAGGTGGCCGACGTAGCTGCGGTGGCTGAAGTTGCCGACGTCCTTCAGATTCCCGCTTTTCTGTGCCGGCAAACCGACCTCATCGTTGCCGCGGCGTTGAGCGGGCGTCCGGTGAACATCAAAAAGGGACAATTCGTTTCCCCTTGGGACATGCAGCACGTGGTCGAAAAATGCCGCGACGCCGGTAACTCCCAGGTCTTCTTAACCGAGCGCGGATCAAGCTTCGGCTACAACAATCTCGTCGTCGATATGCGCTCCCTCGCGATCATGCGCAAATACGCCCCGGTTGTCTTCGACGCAACACACTCAGTCCAACTCCCTTCATCGCAGTCAGATGTCGACAAGCCCGCCGCCAGCGGAGGGCAGCCCGAGTTCATCCCCGTTCTGTCACGGGCCGCCGTCGCCGCCGGAGTGGACGGCGTGTTCATGGAAGTCCACGACAATCCCAAAGAAGCCAAAAGCGACGGCGCGAACGCACTCGATTCACGAAACCTGCGAGCCGTTCTCAAAGAACTCCAGGCCGTAAAAAAAGCAATCGAAGTTTCGCGCGCCACTCCGTAAGAGGCAATACTTTCGACCGTTCGAATTCCGAACCGCTTCTTCTTGTTCATCGGCTTCATCGCCATGCCCGTACCTGCATTTCTGAATCTGCCGCCCGCCGCATTTCTGAATCTGCTACCATTCCGGCGTCATCTTATTGCCACATTATGCATTGGTGGGCGTCGATTCTCGGATTCTTCCTCGTATTCATCATCCTGATGGATGCCTTTGAGACTGTCGTCCTGCCCCGACGTATCCGGCGCAACTTCCGTATCGCTTCCTGGTTCTACAGAACTACATGGGGATTCTGGATGAGAGTGGGAGGGCGCATTCAGTCGAACAGTCGGCGCGAGGGTTTTCTCGCGTACTTCGGTCCACTCTCCCTGATCGTGCTGCTTGGCTGTTGGGCAATCGGCTTGATCTTTGGATTTGCCTGCATTCAATACGGATTTGGGGAGCACGTCGCACTCGGAAACGAAACAATTACTTTTGGCAAAGTTCTTTACATGAGCGGCGAAACATTCTTCACGCTCGGTTACGGCGACATCATTCCTACGATCGCCGCCGCACGCACGCTGTGCGTATTGGAAGCGGGGATGGGTTTCGCTTTTCTTGGAGTGGTGGTCGGTTATCTGCCCGTGATCTACAACTCTTTCAATGTACGTGAAATCGAAATCGCCCTGCTCGATGCTCGCGCAGGCTCCCCTCCGAGTGCCGCCGAATTTTTAGGCCGCCTCGGCTGCTGCCCCGAGCAAACTGTGCTCGACGAAATTTTTCGCGATTGGGAGCGCTGGTGTGCCGACCTGCTATCAAGTCACATTTCCTATCCCGTGCTCGTATTCTTCCGTTCGCAGCATCCCAATCAATCATGGCTTGCCGCGCTGACGGCCATGCTTGACGTGACATCTTTAATCATCACCGGCGTCGACGGAATTCATACTGAGCAAGCAAAGTTGACCTTCGCTATGGCGCGCCACGCGGTGGTCGACCTGGCGCAAGTGGTGAAAGCTAAATACAGCGCAGACGATGCTGGGCGCCTCTCACCGGACGATCTGAAAAAGCTGCGAGCGCATTTGGCCGAGCACGGCGTCAACTTCTATGACGGGGCCGATGCCGCGCAACGAATCGCAGAATTCCGCATTCTTTACGAACCATATCTCTATGCGTTAAGTCGAAGGTTGTTGATGACGCTTCCACCCTGGGTTCACCCCGAGCATAAGAAAGACAACTGGCAAGGCGGGCCATGGGATCGCGCGATTCAAGCCCGCGCGCTCGTGCACCCCGGGCACGCGGCCAATGTATCCGATGACCACTTCTAAATATCGCGTCCTCGCATCATCCGCCCTCTTCCGATAACGCCAACTGCTCATCTGCTACCATTCCGAGTTCATGAAGCATGTCGGTGAAAACGTTGTGCGAATCGAGGCGCAGGCGCTCAACGCGCTGGCCGATCGGCTCGCCGGGCCAATGGCCGCCCACTTCGATCAGGCACTGAAATTATTGTTTGACTGCCGCGGGCGTCTCGTCGTCACCGGAATGGGTAAGAGCGGATTAATCGCCCGCAAAATCGCAGCCACTTTAAACTCAACCGGTTCGCCGGCGCTCTACCTCCATCCTGTAGAAGCCCTTCATGGCGATCTGGGAGTCATCATGCGCGGCGATGTCGTTCTCGCGCTTTCTGCCAGCGGAGAAACCGAGGAAATTCTGCAGTTGCTGGCCACGATTAAACGTCTTCAGGTTCCGCTTGTGGCTATCACCTGCGACGGCGTCAAGTCTCTCTCAGACGATGAAGGAGCAAGCGCCGGCTCCGCCAAGCTATCGAACAAGGTTTCTACTCTGGCATCTGCCGCGGATGTTGTTCTCGATTGCTCTGTTTCGGAAGAAGCCTGCTCCCTTGGCCTCGCCCCTACAGCCTCGACCACGACCATGCTTGCCCTTGGAGACGCTTTAGCAGTCGCCCTCTCCCAGAAGCGCGGCTTCAAAGAAGAAGACTTTGCCAACCTGCACCCGGGCGGACGACTTGGCAAGAAGTTGGCACGCGTGGAATCGCTCATGCATTCCGGGGACGCAATCCCGCGAGTGAGCGGGCAAACGAAAATGCCCGAGGTGATTTACGAGATGTCGCGAAAGAAGCTGGGAATGACAACCGTCGTCGAAGGCGACCACCTGCTCGGTGTCATCAGCGACGGAGACTTGCGGCGGCTCCTCGAGCAACGCGGAAAAGATACGCTCGACCTCACCGCTCAGGATTGCATGACCAAAAATCCGAAAACGGTTGGCGCTCGGGAATTTGTCGCAACGGCGCTCGCGCGAATGGAGGAAATGAAGATCACATCGCTCGTGGTCGTCGAAGAATCCAGTCGTCAAGAGAGGCGCTTGTTAGGAGTCCTACACCTCCACGATCTCTGGAGCACCGAGATGGTGTGAGTGCCATCCTCTGTTAGTCTTTACGGTCCCGCCTCAATATCGGGCGAAGCGAGCTCACCGTGACTTATTTCGAAGCAGGGAATGTAGCGCACCGTCTCACGTTTTACGTGCTGATTGCATGTTGGTGGATCTTCGGCTTGACCTTCTGGCTGCGAAGGCGTCCGCCAAAAGTTCAAGAAACGAAGCGGGATTCAACTTCACTGGTCGGCTTCGCGCTGCAAATCGCCGCTTACGTTTTGATTTGGATGTTCCCCCTTCGTCGGGGGCGTTTCATTTCGCAAGCTGATCTGTCTCACGCTCAAGATTGGCTGCTGGCCACGGTAACCATGACTCTTGCCGTCGGCTCGGTGTGGATGGTGAACTCGGCGGCGCGTCGACTGGGAAAGCAGTGGGCGCTCACCGCTCGAGTTGTTGAAGGCCACAATCTGATTCAGGACGGCCCTTATCGCCTGGTAAGAAACCCCATCTACACCGGCATGCTGGGAATTCTGATCGCAACCGGAATGGCTTCAGGGCAGTGGATCGCACTTTTGGCCGCAATCGTTATCTTCATGATCGGGACTTACATACGCGTGAGCAGTGAAGAGAAAATACTGCGTGAAGCCTTCGGCCCAGAGTTCGAAGCCTACGAACGCAAAGTTCGAGCCCTCATCCCCGGAGTCTACTGACATACCCCACGACATCTGCGAGAAAGCGATCCGGCTCCGCGCCTTACTTCCGTGAGGTACTGGTGCGTTCAAGACGAACTCATTCTTGATGGCGCCAGTTTTCTTGAGACGAAATAAATAACTAGTCTATGGTTTTACGCCGCCATATTTCTCCAGCCACTTCAATTCTTCCCTTACTTTTATTTTGCCGTGCCATGGATTCTTACTTAACGAGTGACCTTCTCCTGGGAAGATTAATAGATCGCTTGGCACACCCAATTCGTGCAGGGCGCGATCGAGGAGGTAGTCCTCTGCAACTGCGACTCGGATGTCGTTGGCTCCGGCAACCATATGGGTCGGAGTACGAACTTTGTTGATCTGGAAGATTGCAGCTTCACTGCGATAACGATCTGCAGCTTCCCATGGCAATCCTCCGAGAAAGTACGCATCATCGAACGTTGTGTCGTCGTTGCCCCAGTTGGCGACATTCTCAACTGCGCCGGCTCCGGTGACGGCTACCTTGAAGCGGGTGGTCTGCGTGATCAGCCAGTTCGTCATGTAGCCGCCGTAGCTGTAGCCTCCGATCCCTAGTTGTTTGGAGTCAGCGATGCCGTCTTTCACCAATGCATCGACTCCGGCCAAAATATCTTTGCCGGGACGCGAGACCATTTCAGGGACGATGCCGAGGGCGAACTTATCTCCGTACCCGGTCGAGCCTCGGTAGTTCGGTTCGAATACGAGCCAGCCAGCGGTCGCGGCCAAACGATCCCACTGATACCAGTCGGCCTCGAAGTGGTTGCCGTCGGCGTCCTGGGGACCTCCATGGATGAAGACGAAGGTGGGCAAGTTTTTTGCTTCAAACTTTCCCGGAGGGTACATCAACATTCCTTCAACCTTGGTACCGTCGTCGGAGGTCCAGCGATACGGTTTGGCTTGCGGGAGGTCACGCTCAGTAAATAATTTATTAAAAGAAGTGATCGGTTTCGCCTGCGCTAAGGAGTCGGCGCCTTCGGCAAGATAAATTTCGGTGGGCTTCGTTGTCGCAGAATAGGCGAAGGCAATGCGATTCCCACGAACGGCGGCGGACGGCAACTCGTAGGTGCCGGCCCATCCTTCGCGTTTTGTGATTGCGGCTTTCGGATTCGCTTGCGTGATCAGTTGGACTTCGGTTCCCTGGCGGCCAGCGGCCAGGACGGAACCATCCGCAAGCAGCGTGTAGCGCGCGATCTCACCGGGATAGCTCGCGAACCAGCGCTGCAAGTCTGCCCTTTCGGGTTGCGAGGCTCCGGCATCGCCGGCGTCTACCCAATACAAACGCGGCTGCGGATCTTCGTATTTGCCTTCGGGCGATCCCAGGGTCGTCTGGAAAAAAAGATGACGATTATCTAGAGCCCATTGCGGTCTCGTCTCAACGGCTTCGTTTTTAGTGAGGCGAATCGGGGTGGTTTCCGCATGGTTGTCACTCTGAAGGTTGACGACAAAGAGATCGAAATCGGCGATTTTCTCCTGGCGCTCAGAGACCGATGATGTCAAAAAGGCCAATCGTTTGCCGTCGGGAGAGATGCATAGAGGATCGGCTTTCAGGGGCGTGTGGGTAATTGCGACCGCGCCCAAAGTCCCCTCTGAATCTTTGTCAGAATCGGAATCTTCCCGGGCGGGGCGTGCGATGTTTCGGGAGAGAGCATCGTCAAGATTGACTCGGAAAATCACATCTCCGCGCTCGTCGCCGCGATAGCGTGACACGTCCTTCCATTCTTTCTTGTGATCGTCATTTTGCTGTTTGGACCACGGCTGGCGTGTGGAAAAAATTAACGACCTGGAATCGGGCATCCAGGCAAAAGCATGAACCTCTTCTTCGCCGGAGGTGACGGGGATCGCTTCCCCGCCTTCGGGGGCAATGACATATAGCTGAGCAACGTCCCCGCCGTCCTTGGCCTTGGCCTTGCCGTGAGAATCAGCCCGGCGAGAGGCGCTCCCCTTGCTGTCGGCCGCGTCGTCATTTTTTTCCTGGGGTTTACGTTCGGAGAGGAAGGCTATCCAGCGTCCATCGGGCGACCATTGCGGCGAGGTGTCGCGTGCAGATTGAGTGAGCTGTATCAGTCGTCCCGAGCCTTGATCAGTTGCATCGGCGGCGCCCGCGCCAGTGCGATAGAGCCACAATTCCTTGCGATTTACCTGTGCATCCCAATCGGCCCGGTCCGTCTCGATGACGACAGAGCTTCCGTCGGGCGAGACTTTCACATCCGGAAAGCTGACAGAATTGAAAAACTCATCGAGCTTCAATTTTGGTTTCGTAGTCTGGCCGAACGTAACCGAGGATATGGAGAGGAGGGATGCAAGGGAGAACGCAAGAGTGGCGAGTCGCAGCGAACCGGTTGGCATAAGGTAAGGAGCCCTGATATTGGATTTGTAGGCCACGGCGAAGAAAGCAACATCCTTTTGACATCGTTAGGAGCAGCCAGTTCGCATGGGATGACAATTCTAAAGTGTTTTAGCTTTTTGCGCCGTCTAGAACGTTAACGACCTATTGCGCTGGCTGAGCATTCCTGAGCGCGTCCTCAAGAGACTGATTTGCCGGAGCACCCTTTTCGACCACTTTCCAGCCATCGTCGAATTTGCGAAAGCTAACCATGGTCCGGTAGTGCACGCCGCTATCGTAGAGGGCGGCCCCGACTGGATTGAGCGCAACCCAATGCCAAAGAAACTCAACATCGGCATTATTTTCCGACTTGCTGATGCCGGAAATTGAATCGATTTGCCGATGCGACACCTGAAGTGAAATTGTTCCCGTGCCGGGCGTGACCGTCGAAATGAGGGGACGAATGGTGTCTACCCCCAGGGGAGAGAGGACTACATCCCAGCAGGGGGGTGGCTGAAGTCCAACGGGGCATTGCTTCTGCGTAGTGCCTACAATCCATCCTCGGCGCTTCAAGACCATCAGGTCGGGCGAGTTGAATTCTTTGTTCGAGTACAGTCCGCTTCTCAGCAAGAAGAGCTGCGGTGCCTTGAAGTCTTCGGACGCGGCAATGAGGTCGCCAGCCAGGCGACGCGTAAGAAAGTCGCGCGGCGAGCAACCCACATTCGAGATGAGGAGGCAGCTAGCCGCCAGACAAAATAAAACAGGCGGCAGCTTTTGTCTGGCAGGCATGAAGTTATGTTTGCGAGAGGATTTTAACCAATTGCGATCCGCTTTGCGGACGAAAAGGAGACGATGCAATCTGTCCATCGAAGTGCTTTGACCAGCGTCCCGGTAGAGCGAAAGTACAGGCTGGACATCTTCCCTGTTCAGTCAGTCGATATTCTTCTATGAAATATCCGCGGCGCTTGATTAAAAGCTCGCTGCAACCGGGGCAGTGTGTATCTTCGAGTTGGCCCACACAACCGGGAAGATTGCCAGCGTAAATGTAATGCAGGCCCTGTTCCCTTCCAATCTTCGCGGCACGCAGCAAGTCGTGAGCGCTCGTGTCAGAGGGCGATGTCATTTTGTAATCCTGATGGAATGCGGTGACGTGCCAGGGAATGTCTGGGGAAACACCGGCCACGAATTCTGTCAGGCGCCGCAATTCGGCATCGCTGTCGTTGAAACCGGGAATGAGCAGAGTGACGATCTCCAGCCAGATTCCCATACCGTGCAAAGCGCGAATCGTCTCCAGAATGGGCTGCAAACGTCCGCCTAGCTGGCGATAATGGTGATCGTCGAAACTCTTCAGATCAACTTTGTAGAGATCGATCCATGGGCGGAGATATTTGAGGGCTTGCGGGGTACCGTTGCCGTTGGAAACGAAAGCAGTGAGCAACCCGGCTGCTCGAGCCTCACGAAAAACTGCGACCGCCCATTCGCTCGTGATCAACGGTTCGTTGTAGGTGCTGACTACAACCTTTGCCCCTTGCCTGAGCGCGTCGGTGACCAACAGTTTCGGATCAGCTTCGAGCGGCGCCGAAATCGCATTTGGATCTCGCAAGGCTTGCGAGGTGACCCAGTTCTGGCAGTAGGAACAGTGGAGATCGCATCCCAGCATTCCGAAGCTATAGGCAAGAGCTCCAGGGTAGGCGTGGAAGAAGGGCTTCTTCTCAATCGGATCACACTGCACTCCTGCGACATATCCAAATGGAGCGTAGAGAGTACCGCCTTGATTGAAGCGAACCTTGCAGACCCCGGGCTGGCCGTCGGGAATCGGGCAGCAGTGTCCGCAGGCGAAGCAACGCACGCGCTCGCGATCGAGCTTTTCCCATAGCGCCGGATCAGCTTCGCGAACTCGCTTATCGGTAGAAAGAATTTCGTGAAGCGTGGACACAGAAATATTTTACGGCTCCGGGCGGAAGAGATTGAAATCTTTCAAGTGGCGCCGCGCCTGCTGGGTCTAATCGCTTTGTTTTGGCTGGGCGTGGCTATGGAGCCAGATTTCAGCCTGCTGTCGGGCTGCGCCCACTTGATCCTTTGTCATTTGAGAGGCAAGGCCTTCGAGACGGGACCGGCTGTTTTCGTCCCCTTGTGCGAACGCCAGCGCCGACCAGAAATACGCTTTCGTCAAATCCTGCGGGACACCACGTCCGGCCCAGTAGTAGGCCCCTAGAGTGGCTTGCGCCGTGACTTGTCCCTGCTCCGCCGCGCGCAGAAACCAGAGCATCGCGCGAGTGTCATCGTGGGGAACCTCTTCGCCATTGTGATAGCGCACACCGAGTTGCCACTGCGCGTCTGCGTTGCCGCTATCCGCGAGTTTTCGTAAGTCTGCAAGGTTTTTTGCCTGTTTTGGCTCACTCGATGGCGAGACCGAAGCCTGCGCTGAGTTCAAAAATTCTTGCGAGTGTTTACGTTGAACGCTCATTCGCTTTTCGATCAACGGCCCAGCCAGGTAGCCCACGACAACCGCAACCACGATGATGGTCCCCGCGATGAGCGCGCGAAAGCTGAAGGGAGACAGCGTCGAGAGTGCCATGCGTGGAATGGCCGCATCCGTTTTCCGAGCGTTGAGCTGTTCAAGAGCGATATGCTGTCGGGACGCGTGATTTTGAAGCCTCGCAGATGCCGCTGGTGCAGAAATTGGCGGCGAGGGCAGTAATTCACTCTTCTTTTTTGTTACAAGCTGCTCTGTTAGAAACTGCTCTGATGGAAATTGCTTTGTTTGTAACTGGTGGGTCAAAAGCTGCTTGTTTAAAAGCTGCGCGAGGGTTCGAGTTTGCTCGGCTGCACTCTGCCCCAGGCATGTCATTGGAATCATCTCTACCAGTCGAAGCAAAATCGTTTTTTGGGCGTCAGAAAAATGCTGAGGTTGCGAAAAGAAAAGCTCAAGCAATCCAACTACGCGCGCTTCGAGCATGATCGGAGCGGCCATCAGCGAGCCGATGCCGAGTGCGCGGCCTATCTCCGGGTCGAGGCGTGGATCGTTCTCCAGGTCATCGCACAGCACAAGGGAGCCTGTGGTAGCGCACTCTCCGGTTAAGCCGTGCTGGGCATCAACCGGGGAGGCAAGCGGCGGAGAAATTTCACCGGCACGTCCCCTGCAAATCATTTTTCCATCGGACTGAAAGGCGAGGGCCGCTCCGCTCGCGCCTGTCAAATTCAATGCGCGTTCGGCGATAAAACCGAAAACCGCATCGGCGTCACCGCCCAGTACTCGCACCTCTTCGGGTACGGAGTCGAGCGCGGACAAGGCGTCAAACTCTTTCTGCATGCGCGCCAACATTGAGCCTTCGCCTGACTCAGCTACTGACGCGGGTTCAGCCGGAGCAACGGTAGCGGGGAGGGACGACTCAGCGGCGGACGACTGTGGGGAATTTTCCTTCAAGGCAAATTGTTCGAATTTTTGTTCGAATTTTTGTTCGGATTTTTGTTTGGATCTTTGTTCTGCCCTTTGTTCAGATCTGGCAGCGTGATTCGAAGAGCCAATCAATAGGTTAGCCAGTAACCACTCTTTAAGAATTTGGCGCGAGCCATCGGAAAGAGCGGCGAACCTTATGCCGCTGCGTCCGGCGGCGTCGCTCCAGATGACCTGGCCGCTGCCATGAATGTATGACTTGGTTTCAGGAAGTTCGAGGCAGAGGGTGATGGCGCGGTTCTCTTCCAGCTTCGCGCCGGTCTGCACTGCGAAGCCGTCTTCGTTCAGATCAATCAGTTCGCTAAGGTCTACAACCACGCCCGTACCGGGGCCATTGAAACTGGCGTAAACGGGCGAATGCAATCTTTGGCGAACGCTGCGCCGGCGCTCCTGGGGCGGACGGGCAGCTGGATCCGGCAGAGTCTGGGCGCTCCGATCCATAATCCAGCCATCTTACCTCAGGTGGAAGCCGGTGTATCTCAATAAATCAGCTTTAGCTATTGGATTAGTTCTAAAGGTTCGCGGCTAAGTATGAGGAATCCTGGCGGGCTGCCGCAAAAACCGCCGGCGTATTCATGACCCGGTCGAGGGCGTTCGCCAGAGCGGTCGGAAATTCGGAGGTGAGAAGGTTAACGTCGAGCTGCAAATCGCGCGGGCCGTACATGCGGTAAACGACCAACGACCCGCGGCGCTGATTTGAAGTATTTACAAGGTCCAGAGTGAGCTTCCACGAAGGTTGGGTTGAAATTGCCGCCATGTGAGGAAACTTGCTCCAGTGCAGGGGCCGCGCCTGGTCGTTTGAAGACGAGGTGTAGTCTCCATTTCCGGCCTTAAGAACCAGTTCGAAAGCATCGAAATCATTGTTTTCAAAGGCCGCCACAAGCACTCGGCGTATCTGGCTCAATTCATTCGCCAGTTTAAGTTCCTCGATCGCTCGACGTACAGAAAGGTTGTTGATCACAATGTGCCGCTGATCGATCGTGCGCTGAGCCACGCGCCGCAATTCGCCAAATTCGAGATAGTTCAGATGCTGCACTCCGAGCCAGACGCCAGTGCCCACCACGGCCAGCACTAATCCGAGCGTGCTGCCCGTCGGCCACAGAAGGAAGAGGCTGAGCATGGCGAACAGGGCAGATACGGCATAAAGAACGATGACGACCTGGCGATGGGAAAATCCCAAGGCGAGGAGTTTGTGGTGAATATGCTCGCGGTCGGCGGTAAATACCGGGCGGCCGCTGATCAGGCGGCGGACGATCGAGAGCGAGGTTTCGAGAATAGGCAGTCCGAAGGAGACTACTGGAATAGCGACGGCGACAAAGGTTGGGGCTTTCTGGGCTCCAGCGAGCGCCAGAGCGCTAAGCATAAAGCCGATAAACAAGCTGCCGGAATCACCAAGAAATATCGTGGCCGGATTGAAGTTGAAGCGCAGAAATCCGAGGATGGCGCCGGCGAGGGTTACGCTCATCAGCGCTCCAATCGACGAGTGAACCACCAGGGAGACGATGAAGAACACCATGGTTGAAAACAGCGCGGAACCCGCGGCTAAACCGTCCAGTCCGTCGATGAGGTTAAATGCATTGGTAACCGCCACTACCCACAAGATGGTCAGAGGCAGCCCGGCAAACCACGGCAGCGAGTGCGAACCGAAGATTAGGGGGATGTCAAGAACACGCATGCCGCCAGCGAATAACATTGTGGCGGCCAGCGCCTGCACTATGAACTTGATGTAGGCACTCGCGCCGCGCAAGTCGTCGTAGATTCCGAGGCCGAAAATAACGCAGGCCGGTAGATAAATGCGGAAGAGGGTTGCTGGAGCTAGCCCTTCACGCAGGCGTGGAAACAAGACAGACAGGCCTAACCAGACGACAAGAGTGAAGGAGAAGGCGAGAAAAATTGCAACGCCGCCCAACCGAGGGAGCGCATTCTGATGAACGTGACGCCCTTCGGTTGGGGAGTACACCAGACCCCTGCGGGTTGCGGAATCCCTTACCATGCGCGTCGCGATAAACGAGACAAGCAGGGAAAACGCGAAGAGCCCAAAAAACAGAAGAGTCAAAGTCCGAATTCCTTCCAGCCCAAAACCCAGTTTCAATCATTCATCAGACCTTCCGCCATCGGAGCTTCAGCAATCGGAGCTCCCGCCATGGAGCTTCCGCGATGCAAGCAGACAGAATTTTCCTTAAGCCTGGGGCATGTGATGAATGTGATTTAGGGAACTATACAGCTGGGGGTTGGATAGGAGCAACACAGAAAATTTGTTATCGGTGGTTCATCGACCGTATTTTGTGCATGGACCCGAATATTTTGAAATGGCTTCAAGTAGAGACAGCATTTGTTTGATCCCGAAACTTACTTGTTTGGAAACAGAGTGGAGTGACGCGGCCCATCGCCTGTCTTCGATCGAAACTAGTTTTGAGATCGATGTGATCTTCGCAAGTTCTGGTGCCAGACCGTGCCACATTGGAGAACTGGGCACTGAGCCGCGGTGGTTCTATGGCGCGGGGCTTTTTCCCATGAGGTACTGGTCGAACCAGGCGATGGTGCGCCGGATGGAGTCAATCTGGTTCTCGCGTTTAACGAACCCGTGACCTTCGTTCGGGTAATAATGAACATCAACGACGCGGCCTTCTTTCCTGAGGATCTCGACAACCTGTTGCGCCTCCTCCTTCGGCACGCGCGGATCGTTGTCGCCCTGGAGGACGAGTAAAGGAGCCTTCTCGCTGCGAATGTAAGTGATCGGCGAGTCCGCCTCATAGATCTTGCGGTTCTCGTCCGGATTGCCCAACAGAGCCTTAAGATACTCGTCCAGCTCGGGGTCCGAACTCTTCAGCATGGTGTACCAGCTGATGATCCCGTACAAATCTACAGCGGCCGCCCAGATATTGGGCGTCTTACCGATGGCCATCAGCGTCATAAAGCCGCCGTAAGAGCCGCCGTAAATACCGATTTTTTTGGGATCGACGTAACCCGTGGCTTTGAGGAAGTCTACTCCGGCGATCTCGTCTTTGAGGTCGCCGCCGCCCAGATCCTGAAAGTTAGCCTTCTGGAAATCCAGCCCGTAGCCAGTGGACCCGCGCGGGTTGGGAGCTATGCAGACGTATCCTCGCGAGGTCAGCGCCGCCACATCGGTGTTCCAGTAGTCAACCATCTGACCGGTGGGTCCGCCGTGCGGCAGTACGACCGCGGGATTACTTCCATCGCGCTTCAGATTGAACGGCACCCAGAGCAACGCGGTGATAATTTTTCCGTCGAAACTTTTGTAGTGGACAATTTGGGATGGCGGAAGTGGTGTCTCACGCAAGCTTGCAATCGTTGAAAAAGTCAGTTGCTCGGCATGGCGGTTGTGGAGATTGTAGACCCATAGGTCGCCGGGCTGATTCGAAGCCTCGTGGGAAATGATCACTCGGTCGCTTTGCGGCGCGAACTCGTTGGGACTGCCCAAGAAATAATTCAGGCCGTGCGGCAGGTCAACCTTCTGCGCTTCGTTGCTTGCGCGATCGACGAGATACGCGTCAATCACTCCATCCTCGTTGACGGTGTAGGTATAACGTTTGCCGTCGGGTGAAAAATTACCCGAGGACGCCTCCCATTTCAAGTCGGTGACCCAGGTCATTTTCCTGGTGGCGATATCGAGCAAGGCGATGTTCATGTAGCCACCCTTGGCATCCGAACTCAGCAGGAGCGTCGCGCCGTCGGGCGAAAGCGATGAGGCGAGGTAGCGCATGGTGCCCTGGTGGGGGGTGAGATTCTCCATCTTCCCGGTCGCCACGTCGATGCGGTAGACGTCCGCGTCGGTGAAGAGAGGATTCACGCGGCCAGCGTAGATGGTCTTGTCGTCGCTGCTCCAGGCCACCACGCTCCAGGCGTAACCGGGTTGCTGCTCATGGGTTAGCTTCTGCACCTTGCGCGTGTTCCAGTCGAGCAACCCGATGTCATACTGCGAGTTTTCCTTGGGCTTGTAAGCAAATGCGATCGAGCGGCCATCGTGGGACCAGCGCGGATTTTGCTCGCGAATGGCTGGAGTGTTGGTGAGGTTGATCATATTACCGCCGTTGGTGGGGACGGCGTAGAGATCCCAGAGCTCATCGCCTGCGCGATCCTGCTGGTAGACGATCCATTTGCCGTCTGGGGACGAGACGGGGTTGTATTGGCGATCGTCGGACTGGGTAAGTTGGATGGGCCATCCGCCGGAGGCACTCACCTTCCAAAGATTGAAGCGGCCGGCAATGTCACTGACGAATATGATTTGCTGGCCGTCAGGCGACCAGGCGGCAGCAGAAACACTTCGTGTGTAGTAGAGGTCGTCGATGGGCGCAAGCCGGGCAGCCGCGTTTAATGTCGAGACCACCGACTTCGGATCGGTGAGGGGGCGGTCATCGGGTCCTGTCGAAGAGACAACAGGCGTGCACAAGCTGCTACAAATGGCAACCACCAGCGCCAGCAATCGGCGGATTCGCATATTAACCTCTTTCTCACAAAACCTAACGGCGCGCGTTGGGCGTCTTGAGACTGTAGCCAGCGCAGTGGTGCACATCGAAAGTCTCAATGCTTATTCGAGCCATTGATATATCACAGATTTTCCTATCTCGGAAGGACGTATGTCGAAGGAACGCTATGCTAAGATCGCCTCACACCTTTATCCTAGGAGTGGCCTCATGCCCAGACAAGATCAGGGCTTCTCATTGCGAAATTTGTATGTGATTTTCTTGATTTTTTGGAGTCTCCAGATTTCTGCTCAGACTCCAGTCGCTGGAGAATCGCAACAATCACCCGCCGCGACTGCAGATCTAGCCACTCACTTGCCGGAGACAGCCGCGAGGCATCTTCCAAATTCCAACGTCAAGCTCGGAGTGGGCGACCTGATTGAAGTCGTTGTTTTCGGCGTTCCCGACCTTTCGACCAAGGCCCGCATCAGCGGCTCCGGTGATCTCTATCTCCCATTAATCGATTACGTGCACGTGGCTGAGTTGTCTACCGACGAGGCGCAGGACGTGATTCAAAAACGGCTGGAAGATGGGGGTTTCGTACGAAATCCTCACGTTTCAATTTTCGTAGATGAATCAGCGTCGCAGGCTGTAACTGTAATGGGCGAGGTTGCTCATCCTGGCCCGCTTGCGGCCGTCGGCGAACGCAGGCTTTTCGATATGATTTCCGCTGCCGGCGGATTGACCGATAAAGCAGGTCGTGCGGTGACCATCGAACGTCGCGGTTCGCCGGGCGAGCGCATCGATCTGCAGATGTCTCAGAATTTGGCGGACGACAGTAAGAATAACGTCGAAATTTATCCCGGGGATATCATCATTGTTTCGCGCGCTGGAATCATCTACGTGGTCGGAGATGTGGCCCACTCCAGCGGCTTTATGATTGAGGATACGAATCTAAGCGTACTGAAGGCTCTTGCTCTGGCAGGGGGTGGCACCCGCACCTCTTCGCTAAGCAAAACGAAAATTCTCCGCCAGACTCCGGATGGAGTAAAAGAAATTCCTGTCAATTTGAAAAAGATTTTATATGCCAAGGCGCCAGACGTTTCGTTGGTGCGCGGCGACGTTCTTTTTGTTCCCGGCAGCGCGGCAAAGGCTGCGGCATACAGATCAGGAGAAGCGGCGATGTCCCTGTCGGGTGCGCTCGCCGTGGTCGCGGTCCATCCCTGATTTTTCAGGAAAGATTGATTCTCTGTGCCCTCGCACGGCTATTTATCGGCGCTGGTTTTTATCCGCAGTGAGTAGAGCGTAGAGGATGCCGATAAAATCGCTGGATTTTTTCTTTCGCGAAAAGTGGGCCACGATGTGTTGCCGTCCGCTGCGTCCCATCTGAAGTCTGCGCTGCGGATCGTGGGAAAGTGCAACGATCGCATCGACCAGCGCTTGACTATTCTCCGGTTCCACGAAAACTCCTGCTTGCGCTTCTTCGACGATCTGCCTTGCCTGCCCGTCGACTGCGACGATGACCGGCCGCTCGCATGCCATGTACTCCAGCAGCTTTGTGGGGATGACGGTTTTGAACAACTCTGTATTTCTCAACATCACTACGCAGACATCGGCGGCTGAGATGTAAGCCGGGATGGTGGAGCGCGGCTGCTGATCTAAGAATTTAACGTTACTCAGACCGCGCTGGTTTGCAAGTTCAACGAGGGACAGCTTCTCTGCCCCTTCGCCGATCAGCAAAAACATGGCGGCTGGCATCTCGCTTTGCAAAGTTTCCGCCGCCGCGATCAGAGTTTCCAGACCGTGCGCGTTCCCCATGGTACCGATGTAGCAGATCAGAAAGCGACCATTCACGTCGAGTTGTGCGCGCAGTTCTGAAGCCTTGGGATCAAGGCGAAAGATGTCTGTTTCCACTCCGTTTTCGACGACGGCGATCTTGTCGAGTGGAACTTTCCAATAGCGGTTCAAGTGTTCGCGAAAGGCGGGAGACACAACCACAATCAAGTTGGCTCTGCGATAAAGAAATCCCGCGATTGCTGCTAGCGTGCGGTGCAGACCGCTGCCGTGAGACCCAACGCCCACTGCCGCCAGCGATTCAGGCCAGAGATCTCTGACTTCAAAAACGAATGGTACTCGCTTCCACCAGGCAATCCACCAGCCTGCAAGCGCACACAAAAGTTGCGGGGAGGTGGCGATCAAAACATCGGGCTTCTGCAGCGCTAGTCCGCTGATCGCAGCCGAGAGGCAGAACGATGCGTAGTTTCGGATGCGCTCGTGGGATTTCCGGTTGGGCAGCGGCCACAACCACGTACGGACGACGCGAACTCCATCAACAATTTCTGTGAAATGCAGTCGACGAAGCCGGGAGCGCCAATTTTCAGGCACGATTCCGGTTGGGTGATTTGGGAATCCACTCAGTACGGTGACATCATGACCCGCGCGCGCCCAGTATTTCGATAGTTCGGCTGCGCGCGCGGCTGGCGCTCCCATTTCAGGCGGAAAATATTGTGAGACGTAGAGAATTTTCACTAGCTTCTGCGAGGTCTATTCGCGGACCATTGAGCACGGATCATTGAGCGTGGATCATTGGCGACGGATCGCTGTGCTCCGATCACTGAGCGGGAATTCGTGCCGGATCGATTTTTATATGATCCTGTCGTATCAAATCGGGAAGATCCTCAACAGTGACCGATGCGCCTGAAGTGCGCGACTCCTCGAGCGAAAAAGTAGCGAGCATACTGTTTGTAATGTCTTTCAAAGAGATCGGGGAATTTTTGCCATCACGAATCGCATGGACAAAAGCCTCCCACTCCGCTCGATGCCCTTTATCTTGGCGAAACAGGGCGCGCAAAACTTTCTTTTTTCCCTGGCGAACGGTTTCAAGACGTCGAAAATCTTCGAGCACAGCCACCATTCCGCCGCCGAAGATCTCGACTCGTTCTTTGGAGTACGATCGGTCGCCATTTGCCAGATAGGTAATGGTGCCGTGCGATCCGTCGGCGAAGCGCAGTGAACAAATAACATTGTCGTTGCTATATTTGCCGGGGTTGGGAAGGCTATGAGCTTGCACTTCGACAATCGGAGAGCCGGCTATGAAACACAGGAAGTCGACGAAATGACAGACCTCTCCAATCAGGCGGCCCCCGCCCTGCGCCGGATCATGAAGCCAGTGGTCGGCGGGGATTAACCCGGCGTTCACGCGGTAGTGCATGGCCAGCGGCTCTCGCACATCGCGAAAAAAATTCTTCAGTTCGACGGCAAGAGCGGAAAATCGCCGATTGAAACCGACCATGAGAAGCGGAGAAATCTTTGATGGGCTCTTGTCGCCCGCGCCTTCATGGATATCGACGATCTCGCGAAGTTCATCTCGATTCAAACACAAAGGCTTTTCGCAGAACACGTGCTTCCCTGCCTTGAGTGACGCCAAAACCTGGGGAGCGTGCAAATGATGTCGAGTTGTAATGACAATGGCGTTGATCGATTCATCCTGAATCAGGCTTTCATCGTCGGTAGCGCAGTAGTTGAAACCAAATTTCTTAGCGGCGTGTTGGGAGTGCGAGCCATTTGCGGCACAGACGCCGATGAGATTGACGCCCCCCACCTTCTGGATCGCGGGCAATAGCGTGCCGGTCGCAAAACCTCCTGCGCCGAGCAGACCGACACATACTACTTTCGACTCTCGCCCGGGTGGCGCGTGCTTTGGCGGAGCTGACAACAATTGCAAAGCTTCGCGTCCCGACTGCAGCGAGTCATCGGGATATGTAATCAGAACTCCAAGAAAGGGCTGCCCGGTTTGCCCGGTTATGAGGTCATAGGCAGATCTCGCTTGATCGATCGAAAAGCGATGGGTGATCAACGACTCTACGTCAACCTTGCGATCGGCGAGAAGTTGGAGAAAGGCCTCCATGTTGCGCGTCTCTGTCCAGCGGACGTAGCCGACGGGATAGTCGATCCCCTTTTGCTCGTAAGCGACGTCATATCGACCGGGGCCATAGGAGCGCGATATGCGGAAATCGAGCTCCTTGTCGTAATAGGGCCGACGCTCCAAGTCCATCCCCACAGCGCCGACCGCTACGATCACGGCCCGGTCGCGGGCGCACTTCGCAGCCAGATTCACGGGTTCGCTGCTTGACGTCTGCGCCGTAAGCAGCACCGAGTCGAGTCCACGGCCTTTTGACATCTGCAAGGCAGCATCGACAAATTCGCTGGCAGAATCAGCGGCGGTATCGGCACCCAGGCGCCGGGCCAAATCGGCTCGCGCGCGGGAAAGATCCATACCTACTACGCGGCAACCTGCCGCTTTAAGAATCTGTACCGTAAGTTGGCCGAGGAGCCCGAGCCCGATGACGCCCACCACGTCACCGAGTTTGGCTTCCGCTATGCGCACGCCATGCAAGGCGACCGAGCCGACCGTGGCCGCTGCTGCATGATCAAAACTGACACCAGAACCTTCAGGAATTTTCGCGATCAACAGGCGGGGAATGCAAGCAAACTCCGCGTGCACGGCGTGATTTGCTCCGGCACAGGCGACGCGATCGTTCGGCTGAATGTCGGTGATGCCCTCTCCTACAGCGACGACCGTTCCGGCACTGCTGTAGCCTGGAGTGTTCGGCTGATCCATGCGGGTTCGCACCGCGGCGATGGTCGTCGCAACTCCGTCGCGACGCACCTTATTCCAAACCTCCCGCACTAAATCAGGGCGCATTCTCGCTTTTTGCAGAAGATTTTTTTGTGCGAACTCGGATGAAGCGCGTTCCGTTCCAACTGAAACCAACGATGCGGCAGTGCGAACGAGCACGCATCCGGCGAGTAATTTTGGGGATGGGAGCTCAACGACTTCGATTTCGCCGCCACTGACCCGCTGAAGAACCTGCTTCATAAGAGTTCTAAAAAAGGGGCGCAAACTGCGCTTGTCGGTTTAGAGAAGACGTCACGCAATTGTACGATGGCTAGGCCCGGTCGCTTTCGGCTAGCGCGAGGCGGTCCCCGCTTGCACTGGACTGAGGTTGACGTGGTAGACCTGCGCACCGTCGCGACTGAGACGGAGAACTCTGCCATCCACCTTTAGTTGCATTTCGTGGCCAACTAATATGACCGTCACGACTCGAGAAGGCAAGCTGTCTCTGACACTATAAAGGATCGAAATTGCCGGATTCAATTGTCCGTAGGTCGGAGATTCGTAGCCCAGGACTTCCATTCCCTTGCTGAGACCCGCGGACGGCTGCAGAACATTCTTTCCGGCGCGAACGACAGATGCTCTGCCGGGTGAACTGGAAAATATGTTCCATTGAAACCGCTGCCGGCCTGATAAAAGCGTCGCCGCAAATGGCGCTTCCGAAATCACTTCTAATGGAAAATCGGGCGAGAGCCAATGCAGTTGCAAATCATGCTCGCCGGATCCAAGAAGGTCGTCAACCACGTCGTCGATAACGACCCACGCATTTTCTCCGACGAAGTGAACCTTGCGATGATGCGTGATTCCGACTTTACGGTAACCGTTGTGCGACCCTTCGAAGCTGTCGATCACATCAGAGTGCGACGGAGTGATCGAACCGGAGAACGACCTCCCAGAAGCCTGCGCCCAATTTAACCAAAGAAAGCGTCCGGCACGCCGCATCTGGTCCTTTCCGTCAACGGTGACGGTGTTGTGAACCTGCGTCCCCGCCAAGCCGTTATCCCAAGGCTGGTCTCCGTTGTAAAGGTAAGTACCAGCATCTCGCGCCAGGTTGATGCCATTCCACCAGAGATCGACATGCAGTTGATCGGCCTGAAACGGGCGACGCGCATGGCGCCCTGCTCTCACCAGCGCCCATGAGTTTTTGGATCCGAGCCGATGAAAGCCGGTGGTTGAGACCTCTACGCGAGTTCGATGACCCAATTCATCTTGTTTTGCGCGCGGTGAATTCTTAGCGCCGATCCATACGGCAGCTTCGTCCCAGGGGCCGTCGGGCAACTTCTTTGATTGACCGAGCACGCGGCGTCCGAGCGCAATCAGGGGGCGGTAATCGAGGAAGTCAGTTTGCGCGATGGGCAAAATATAGCTTCCGTCGTTGGATCCGTGATTCGGCGCCTGGCCCGACTTCTCGTCCACGAAATGTTCGATGAATGCTAATGCGGCCGCGGCACGGTCGCGAATCACAGGATTCAGGTTTTGAGAATTGAGTTCGTCGAGCCGAATCACCCACAGCAACTGTTGCAGCACCATGCGCTGGTAATTAAATGAATTCTGGAACAAGACTCCGGCGGGAGAGATTTGATCGATCACCGCTTCGAGTAGAGACTCGCCGCCTTGCTGTAGCCACGCAGGGGAGTCCTTCAGTTCAGGAAAGAGCGTTCCGGTTGTCCAAAGCCCGACGGCTTCACTGATGAGATGGTTGCTGCGCTGCGAGCGAGCGTAACCCAAGGTTTGTGCCGCACGCCAGGCGTGCGCGGCGACCATCGAAAGCAACAACTCAACCCTTGGCGGAGTCGTCGCCCTGGCATCGAGGAAGGCGTAGAGTGCGAATGACCAAGACATGATTCGCAACGAAGATTCTTGTCCGCATATCCAGAGCGGGCCAGACATCGGCGAGTTCTGCTCGGCCCAGTCTTCGAGCGACGCCCAAAACGCCTCCGCGAACCGTTCTTCGCCGCTGATGGCGTAAGCCCGTGCAAGCGGATAAACGAACAAGAAGCGTGATGGCTCGAGAATGAATTTGAGATCGCCATACTCCGGGTCAGCAAATCGCATCCGCGTCCACGGACGAGTTGGCGAAACGCTTTGACCTGTGGCTGGATTATGGAACCATCGCGGCGGAAAGCCGCAGGAAAAATTCAATCTTCCGAAGTACGGGAAGGTGCCAGCAAGAATTTTGTCAGCTTGCCCGAGGGCAATCTCTTCTCCACGGCTGCCGAGAATCGCTTTGAGATCACCTGCCAGAGTGCGGGCATCCTGGAAGAAAAAGGGAGGTTGGCCGTTTCGCCGAGCGGCGATAATCTTCGCGCCCCATGTCTCGGGCGCGATCTTTTTTAGTTGCCATGATCGCCAGCCCGCCACCGATTGCATGCGGCGCGCCATCAGACCGCTGCCTCGCTGCAATTCGTACTTCAGTCGCAGCATTCCATCGCGTGCCCCAAAGGTTCGAGCCAGTTGCAGCATCGTTCCCAACTTAACCATTGCGGACGCCTGCGTGATCGGCAGCGTTTTTTAACGTGGTTGATTCAATTTTTGTGAGATGTCGTTTTGCGAGCGCCTTCAACCGATCGTGCATAACAAAATATTGACTATCGTCCCGGCGTCCGTTTGTCCGCTTGCTCGCTTGCGGCGTGGGCGCGATCGTACCGGCCTCAAGCGCCGCCACGGTCTCTGCCATCCAATCGATTGCGGCGGCAATCATGCGGTTGCGCAAGTCGCTAAAAGAATCGCACCCAGGCGGCCTGGGAAATTCGCGCCGCAGCAAAATCGGGCCAGTATCGATGCCGGAATCCATAAAGTGAATTGTGATTCCAAGCGGAACGCCTTGCAGCACCGACCACTCCGGGCTGCTCATTCCCCTGATGTCTGGCAACAAAGCTAAGTGTGAGTTCAAAATCCCGAGGCTACATTGCTTGAGCGCAGCCTCGCGGACAATGTTTCCGCCGGTGAAGATCGCAATATATGGCGACCAACGTTTCAGTTGGTCGATCGCTCCGTGCGAGTTTTGATCTGGGGAAGTCGTCACTGGAAATCCGTAGTGACGCGCGACTTGAAACAGATTACGGAAGGCCCCGCTCTCATGGGCCAACATCTTTTGTAGATAAGGGTTCCTGAGTTGTTGGCGGTTAGCTGGTGCGGGGCCGACTTTGGAGCGCGCGAAGCGATAACAATCGCGAAGCCCCCACTGACCAAGTTTTCGGAGCAGTGTCTGACGATCCCATGCGGGCAGCGTCAAAGCTCCGACGGGGGTTCGACCGGCTTGTGCGAGCCGCGCGGCCATTGCGCAACCGGTTTCGCTGTAGGGACTGGAGCACAGTACTACGACGCGCATGGCGACGCCTCAGATGTTGCTGCTTCGAGCCGCGAGACGCCCGGCGCGGCCGCGTCCTCTAATTCATGCAGAATGCGCTGTTCAAGCATGAGAGCGTCCGCGAAAAACTTTGCTCCCCAGCTGATTAATCGCATCGGCTGGTACGATCCCCAGATTGGGTACGATCCCGCGACGCCGCCGTTCAACTCACGCTTTGAGCTTTGCGGAAGCAATTGTTTAACGAGTTCGTTCATTTTGAGAGACGCATTTATATAGCGGGAATCTCCCGTCACTTCGTACAAACGCAGCCAGACGCATGACATTTGCGCATTGCCGGTGAGGCAGGCAAATTTTTGGCCAGCTTTGAAATCGGTTTCATAAGTTCCTGCGAGGTGCTTGTGTGTTTCAAATTTACGCAGTAATGCCCAAGCAGCCCTATCGGCGGCCTCGATCGCATCATTGCGTTTGCGGAGGATGCCGCACTCGAGCACGCCTTGAATGACGTAAGCGACAAAATGCAAGTAGGACGGGTGACCCTGGAGATTGATGCCTTCAATCCATCCGCTCGGTCGAGAGTGGGCGAGCACCCAGTCAATATTTTTGTCGGCCGCTTCGGCATGACGCTGCCTGCCGGATTCCGCGGCTAACTCAGCCAGGGCCCATGCAACCATGCTGTAGTAAGTGTGTGCTTGCCCTTGGTACGCGCCAGTGCCAGACCAAGCTCCGTCCGGACTTTGAACGGAGGCCAGCCAGTCTCCGGCGGCTTCAGCGCGGCGAAGAGATTCGGAGCTTCGCCTTTCAAGATGAGCTCGCACGAGCCCCTGCAAAATCTGGCCTGTGTTGAAGACTGACGGTTGTATGGCCGCTGCGGAATTATGCAGCCCGGCGGGAAAGCCACCCGAAGGCATTTGCAGCGAATATAGCCAATCGGTTGCGCGTTCCGCGACTGAGATCGATGCAGCGTCGCCTGTCATCCTGGCGAAATCATAAAGCGTTGGGATGATGTAGCCAGTCACCTCGGGATAGGAATCGGAGTAGCCCGTGAGAAAACTGTAATAGGCGGCGATGCCCCCATCGACGCGCTGGGCGCGAAGAATCCATTCGATTAACGATTGCAAGACGTCCGAAGAAGGAACTTTGGTAGCCGAGTAGGAATACAGGTGGCGAGGCGACATCGCATGTGAAACGGCGTCCGACGCAATCTTTGAAATCAGCGGAACAATTCGAAGTGGTTTGCGCACCAAACCGATCGCTTCGTGGAGAGCTCGAGCGGCTTTCGAAGGCTTCGAGTTTGTGGAAACCGTTTCAGAGATTTGCATTTACTTCGGGTGAAGACTTTGATTCGCGTAGCCGACGCTACGCTGTTGCCAATTGTTGGGAGTGAATCTTTGCCTCGGCGAATTGACGCGCTTCACCATCCAAGAACAGCTGCATCCAGATTTCAAGCGTTAGAAGTTGCCAGATTTGCATTGACCAATCTTCAACGCCTCGTCGCTGCTCATCGACGTACCGCCGCACTACCTCGGGACGAAACAATCCACGCTTGCGGATCTGGGTTTCGGAAAGCAGATCGTCGACCATGGGACGCAAATCGTGCGCCAGCCAGTAATCAACGGGCGCTGCAAATCCAGCTTTTGGCTGGCGTAGAACTTCGGCTGGCAGCATTTCGCGCATCGCCTCGCGGAAAATATGCTTCGTCACTGGGCTCCAGGTGCCCTTTAGCTTTAATTTTGGCGGTACGTTCCAGGCAACGAACTCCGCAAGGTGCCTGTCCAAAAAAGGTACTCGAACTTCAACCGATGACGCCATGCTCATCTTGTCGTTGTAGGTCAGGTTGAGAGTCGTCATAAAAATCTTGGTGTCGAGGTACAGCATCTGATTGAGAAAATCCGCGTCCTTGACATTATCGAAGGCAGTCAAATGTTGAGAAGAGGCGTTGGAGCGTGCATCCGGCGAAGCCGATGGCAGGTAAAGCTCTGCCCTCTGGCTCTCGTCAAAGTAGGTACCGTTTCTGATGAAGGCTTCGGCGGGATTGAGAGCGGCGCTGCGCGCCATCTTTTTCGCCAGACGCACGTGACCTTTTAAAGCCGTTCCACGCATGGATGGAAGATTGAGAATCGCTTGCTCAGCCCCCAAGCGAGCGATCTTAGGCAAGCGACGATAATGTTCGGCCCAATTTTGCGCTGCGTGTTTCCGATAACCGGCGAAGATTTCATCGCCGCCCACTCCCGAGAGAAGCACAGTCGCATTTTTTTTGGCCTCGCGGCACACCAGGTAAGCGGCAATGATGGCCGGGTCCGCGGTGGGTTCATCCATGTGCCACGTTAACTTCGGCAAAAGGTCGGTAACCTCAGGTTCGACCACGATTTCGTGATGCTCGCAACCGAGAGCACGAGCCATGCGCTTGGGGACAGCAGGATCGTCCATGGCAGTCTCGCCGACCCGATATTTTTTTGGAAACGTAATTGTGTACGTCCGGACGGGATGTTTTTTTGCCATGGCAGCGACGATGCTTGTCGAATCCAGACCGGCGCTTAAGAACGCTCCGATCGGAACATCGCTCACCATCTGCCGCTGTACCGAAGAGCAGAAGCGCTCGCGTATTTCGGTTGCCAAATCTTCTTCTTTTCGATCGAAACGGTGACCAGACGTGGGAAATTTCAGGTCCCAATACTGCTGAATTTTGAACTGGCCACCTTGCCAGGTGGCGTAATGACCGGCAGGAAGTTTGTAGATTCCTTCGAACATGGTCAGCGGGTCAGGCACCCACAGAAAAGTTAAATATTTATCGAGCGCATCCATACTCATGCGCGCCTCGATGCCCGGGACCTCGAGCAAGGCTTTTATCTCGGAAGCGAAAGCCAGCTTGTTGCCAATCGCGCAGTAATAAAGCGGCTTGACGCCGAAATGGTCGCGCGCGAGAAAAATCGACGGCGATGCAAACGCAGATCCGCGCAAATCGCAGATTGCCAACGCGAACATGCCGTCGAGACGGTCCAAACATTCCACGCCGTATTCCTCGTAGAGATGAACGATCGCTTCGGTATCGGTGTGAGAACGAAAGTGATGGCCCTTGGCCTCTAATTCCCGGCGTAGTTCTGCAAAGTTGTAAACTTCGCCGTTGTACGTCATCCACACCGTTCCATCTTCGTTCGACATGGGCATGTGACCGTCGGACGAGAGATCGAGAATGGCAAGCCGCCGGCTTCCGAGCCCGACGTAGCCTCCGCCGGGAGATCGCCGCTCCCAAAGACCCGCGTCGTCGGGTCCGCGATGCGTCTGCACGTTGGTCATGCGACCGAGCGTTTCGCTATCGCCCCAATTCACCAAGCCACTGATGCCGCACATGGCCTAGCCTCTTCCCATTTGCAGTTCGTAGATTTTGGCTTTGGAATGGAACATTTGCACCGCTTGAAAAGTGCAATAGATAAGCCCGGGAACGCCGTCGAGAAATCCGAGACGAAACAGGTAACGGTAAATGAAAAGCAAGACGGGCGAGCCGGGCAGGCGAAACAACTTTCGTTTTAACCATCGTCGTCGCTGCGCCTGATTTCCAAATAAGTTCGCGCTGATCTCCTGCCGATCCCCTTCGGCGTTGGTCAAAACGCGAGCCTCCCAATTGGAATACTCGTTGTGCTTCACAATGTAGCGCGAGAGTGAATCAACATTGTGGTGCACCAGCGAATGTTTCAGTTGCTCCGTTTCGCCATCGACGATTACGTGCTCGTGAATCTCGATGTCTGCCATGGAGGCGTCCTGATCTTTCAGCCTGCATTCAAAACGGCCGCGCCCTTTGCGAAAGAGTGACAGCTTCCAGAAGCTGGCATCGCAATGGCGCAGCACGCTGCCTAAAAAAAATAGCTGTAATCTTATGAAGTACCCAGCGACATCCGGACTTTGAATCGCACGCCGTATTTCACCGGCAAGTTCTGGAGTGACAATCTCATCCGCATCCAGCAAAAGAATCCAGTCATGAGCGAGTGAAAGGCTGTCCATCGCCCACTGGCGTTTCTTCGGCCAACCTCCGGCGTAATTAAATTGCACGATCGTCGCACCGTAAGAACCTGCAATCTTGGCGGTCTCGTCCGTGCTTTGCGAATCGATTACGTATACTTCGCCGAAGCCAGCAAGAGACTCCAGACAACGAGGCAAATTACGCGCATCGTTGCGCACGGGCACGATCACGCTGATTGGCAAAACCGGAGGAATGGCACGGGCGGGCAACGCCGCTGCTTCTGATTGTGTATCGATCAAACCTGCTCCGGATAGAACAAAGTCCCTCCATTCTAGCCGAAGTAGAACCCGGGCTGGCCGGGCGAGCGCCTTAGAAGTTATGTTCGTACCAGCGGTGCAAAGTGAAGAGCGACCAAGGTCTGGACCATGAGGTCTCGTGCTCAAGGAATTGGGCCCATATCTGGCGCACGGCAACAGGGTTGATTCCGAGGGCATCCCAATCGCCCTTTAGCAGGACGTTCTCCAGCAAAGGCCTCATCTCACCGCGCAGCCACCTTTCGAAGGGAAGAGTGAATCCACGCTTTGGGCGGTTTACGATCTGGCGGGGCAATTCGACTCCTAAGCTTTTTAGCAGCAAGCTTTTTGTCGAATTTCCTTTCAGCTTGTCGGTGCCGGGGACGCGAAAGCAGGCTTCGACTAGCGCGCGATCCAAAAAAGGGACGCGCAATTCGAGTCCGTGAGCCATGCTCATGAAATCCGAATCGCGCAGCAAAGTGTTGCGCATATAAAACTTTGACTCGAGATATGAAACGCGATTTACTGCATCCAGCGAATCGCAGTCTGCGACCGCATCCTGCTGTAGACGAGTCAACGACTCCCCCGCCGCTTCGGCGCTTGAAGTCGTGAACAGGGACCGGCGTTCATCAACGGAAAAGAGCGCACGCACGAGAAAGTAGGGATGGGATATTTTTCCATTCACCGAGGCCAACTGAGTCAGTTTGCGGTTACGATCGCTTCCGCCGAACGATTTTGCCGCCGCGACGACCGTCCTTCGGACGAATGCGGGCAAACGGTCGAATTGCTTTATGAATCGTTCCATCTTCGGCACGCGGTGAAAATTCGAATAGCCGGCGAACATTTCGTCCGCTCCGGTCCCGGTGAGGGCCACCTTGACGCCGGCTTCGCGCGCTTTCTGCGACACAATGTACGTGTTCACACCATCGATTGTGGGCTGATCCATAGCACTTAGCGCTCCCGGCAGGGCGTTCAGAGCATCTTGCTGCGACACAGAAATTTCGTGGTGGTCCGTTCGGAAAAGGCGCGCGACCTGCCGTGAATATTGCGCCTCGTTGAATTCTTGTTCCGCAAAGACTAAAGAGAAGGTACTCGGCCTCAACCCGCTGCGACTCAACAGGGCAACGAGCGCGCTCGAATCGATTCCGCCAGAGAGGAATACTCCAACCGGAACATCGCTCACCATGTGAGATAGAACGGCGTGGTGCAGAATCGTACTCAATGTTTTTGTTGCAGAAACTTCGCCCGGAGTTGAGAGTTTCGGCGCAACTTCGGCCAGAGGTGGCGACGGGCGCCAATATTCGCGAAACTCGGCCGAGCCTTTTTTTACCACCGCCCAGTGTGCGGCGGGCAGAGAGCGAATATTTTCTACCAGCGTCCAGGGTTCGCATACCGACCCGAACTCGAGATAGCTCAGGATTCCGGTTGCATCTACATGACGGGTAATCAGACCGGTCGAGAGGAGCGAACGCACCTCGGAAGCAAAAATAAAAAACTCATCCGATTGATAGAAATAGAGCGGCTTGATTCCGAGACGATCACGAGCCAGAAATAATTGTTTTTTTTGGGCATCCCAGATGGCGAATGCGAACATGCCTTCGAGCCTTGATAGAAAGGAATCTCCCCAGAGGCGATACGCGGCCAGGATCACTTCTGTATCAGATTGACTTTTGAAATTGACACCGACCTTTTCCAGTTCGTCCCGCAGTTCGCGAAAGTTGTAGATTTCGCCGTTGTACACGATCCAGTTTCCGCTTAAGGAATCTTGCATAGGCTGGTGGCCCTGGGGTGATAGGTCAAGAATGGATAGTCGCCGGTGCCCCAATCCGAGTTCCAACTCAGGCTGGGTCGCTCTCACCATTATGGTTCCCGAATCGTCAGGTCCTCGATGAGCGAGCGCACTGGTCGCCCGTTCTAAGGCGACGTTAGGGATAGACGATTTGAACGCGAGGATGCCAACGATTCCGCACATGCGGCGGGATAACTCTCTTTCCTAGATCTTTGCTGGATGTTTCTTTCATCTTACCGCGATCCATTCGACTACCGCCGAAACGGCGGCCTCTGCGCTAAGGCGAGGAAGATCAGCAAGCTCAAGTACCTAAATTTTATCGACTGCGATATCTTTGAATCGCGGCGTCTGAATCGACGCTTTCCATCCACGCGTGTTAAAAGTTTGCGTGGCGAACGGCTTCGCGCACGAAGATCGCGGGTGAGAGTGAGGTTGACTTGGCAATACTGGTGACTGGCGGAGCGGGCTACATTGGTAGTCATGCGGCGCGCACGCTGCGGCGTGAGGGCTACGAGGTAATCATCTTTGACAACTTGTCCACGGGATTTCGTCGCCTCGCTGAAGGATTTGAACTTGTTGAGGGCGACATAGGCGATGAGGCCGCTCTCAAGCCGGCGCTCGCGCGGGTCGACGCAGTGATGCACTTTGCGGCGGCGGCGTATGTGGGCGAGTCGGTTGAAAATCCGCGAAAATATTTCCATAACAACGGACTTGCGGCCCTACAGCTCTTAAACGCCACGCTGGATGCCGGAATCCGCCGATTCATATTTTCTTCGACTTGCGCGGTTTATGGCGTACCTGACAAAGTTCCAATTACCGAGAAAACTCCCCGCGAACCGGTGAATCCGTACGGGGCCTCGAAACTATTTTTTGAAAATGCGCTTGAAGCATACAGCCGAGCGTACAAATTGAGTTCGGTGAGGCTTCGCTATTTCAATGCATCTGGAGCGGACGAGAGCGGAGAGATCGGGGAATTGCACAATCCCGAAACACATCTCGTGCCACTGGCGCTCGAAGCTACAACGGCTAAAGGGCGTGAACTGCAAATTTTCGGGGACGATTATCCGACAGCCGATGGGACATGCATTCGTGACTATATTCATGTCAGCGACCTTGCCGAAGCCCACGTGCGAGCCTTGCAATATCTGGAGAAATTGCCCGATGAAAAGCGAGGCGACTCGCTGGCCTTAAATTTAGGCTCAGGGCGTGGCTATTCCGTTATGGAAGTCATGCAGGCAGCGGAAAAGGCTATTGGGCAACCGGTGCGGCGAAAGATGGGGCCTCGACGCCAGGGCGATCCTCCTGCTCTGGTGGCGGACCCTGCTAAAGCGAAAAGTATTCTGGGCTGGACCGCCAAGCGTTCTCTCGACGAGATTGTGTCGAGCGCGTGGCAATGGATGCAAAAAAGTTCGAGTTCAAAATAAGAGGTGACTGAGTGCAACGACCTGTTGTTTAGCGCACTGCAAGAAACCTATAGTTGCCAGCCGGGGTCATGACGACAGTTTTGCTGGGATTGCAGAAATGCAAATCCAACGTGCCCTCTTCAGAGGCGTACGCATTGAGCGATAGGTCGCCAAGCCTCTCAGGTGGCGTGATTCCCGTTACTTCTTCAAGCTTGATGAGCCCTTTAACTTTTCGCGTAAGGTCTAAACATTTTCCGGCGGCCACTTCACTAGAAGGTACATTTTCCGCTTTATAAATTTTAATCTGCGTGATTTGCGTTCCCTCGCCGAGAGTGAATCCGTTCCCTTCGCTTATCTTCACTGGCACAGCAAAGGTTTTTTCTTTTTTGCTGAGGCGTTCGAGCCAGTTGGCAGTGGCTCCGTCGCCGGTGGCCCCGATGTAGTGAGTGATGGCTACGGGAGCACCAAATGCCAGTTGACCCACGTTCAGTCCTACGCCGCCGCTCGCCACGTCGGTTCCGATCCACACATCATTCGCATTTGCCGCTGGACGATATCCAGTCGTCGCCTGCGTCAGCGCCGGTTGCGAATCGATCAGCGTGATGATGTGGTGCGGCAGCAGCGCCGTGTATGGAGTCGTGCCAAAGTTCAGTCGCCCTTTCGATAGGCTCTGGTTCGCTCCGCCACTCGACGGGCCATCGCTCATAATCGCTGCCGGCTGATTGGGAACGCTGTTGCCAACGAGCGTGACGGTTGACGTGCACGCCGTGTATCCTCCGGGCGACGCCACCCCATTGCCGGAACACTGCTTCGCAACTTGCGACGGCGATCCCGCCAGGCCCACCCCGACAACGTTCGCTTGCTCGGTGTCCACACTCACACCCTTGTTCACCGCTACGATTCCGCCTGGCCAAAACGCCAACTGCCCCACGTAGTTCCCTTGCTTGATCGTGTACGCGGAAGTTGTGGACGAACCCGTATCGACATAGGTGCAGACGAATCCGCCCGAACAGGCCGCCGCCTGCGTCAACCCGCGCGCCACATATCCGCACACGCCGGCCGCTCCCCCTGGGCAGCCGCCCGCATAAGGATAGACTCCGCCGATGCCGATTGCAGTTGTCATGCGGATCACGTCATAAGTCATGACATCCGTTGCGTTCGCAATCCGCGGCCACCTTACCGGAATCGAATCGCTTCCCGTGGATAACCAGTTCATCGCCTGCATCGGAGAACTCTGCGTTCCCGACGTGATGTCGTTCGCCACAATGTAGTAAGTGTAGGGCGTAGCCCCCGCGCCTCCCACAGGAAACGCGCCCGAGACGCCTCCGTTGCCCTGAATCTCAAAACTTGCCGCCCCGCTCGACCCGCCTGCAATCAACCCTGCGATCCCCAACCCCGCAAACGGAGACCGTACCGGCGAAGCCGGATTCAAGGCTGTCGAGCTCTCCGTATAAATGTTTTTCAAGTACGCGCCTTGATAATTTCCCGTCGTATTCGCCGAATACACCTGCCACGGGCCGGTAGCCTGCAGCACCGTGTTTTCCACATACACACCGTTTGAGTTGTAAACCGTCACTCCATTCGAGGTGTTCGCCGTGATCGACGAATCCCGCAACGTAATCACCGGAGCAAGCTGCTGCGCCTGATTGCCCGCGGAAAAGACAAAAGATCCAGTCCAGTTCGCATTCCCGTTCAAACTGATCGCGTTGTTGTTGAAGTGCGTAATCGTAACGTTCTCGTCATCCCACAAAT
>JANYKL010000042.1 GCA_025361625.1 Acidobacteriaceae bacterium | reverse complement strand
ATCGTCTTCATGATGAAGACGGGCCGCAAACTGAAGGGAGAGATTGAAAGTAAGGTTGGTATTTTCGCGCGCGGCGATGCCTGGATTGGCCTTTTCCTTTTCGTCTTTCTCATGGTGCTCCGCGAGGGGGCTGAAACGGTTTTGATTCTCTCGGCCGTGTCACTCAACTCGAGCGAGTTGCTCAGCTTTATCGGCACGATCGCCGGGATCGCCGCATCCATTCTCTTCGGCGTGATGTTCGTCAAGGGCAGCGTCAAGATTAATCTGCAGAAGTTTTTTAAGGTTACGACTGCGATACTTTTCCTGGTCGCTGGTCAGCTTGTGATCTCCGGGCTGCATGAGCTTTCGGAAAACGGCGTGCTGCCCTCTTCGCGGCAGGAGATGGCTATCATCGGACCTATCGTCCGCAATGATTTCTTTTTCTTCGTAACGATTCTCGCGCTTGCTGCCTTGATGGTGCTTTTTGAGATGAAGAGCCGGCAACCTGTCGACCCGCAGGGTACGGGGGCGGCCCTGCGAAAAGCGCTCTGGACGGCGCGTCGCGAGCGTCTCTGGATGGTCTCTGTCTACGTCTTTTCGTTCGCGTTCATTGTGATGGTAACCGCGAGCTTTATCTACGAGAAGAGCGCCAGCGCGCTTTCTCCTGCGACGGCAGTTACTTTTGTCGATGGCAAGGTCTCGATTCCCCTGAAGCAGGTGTACGACGGCGAGCTTCATCGCTACGAGGCCAAAGAAGGTGGGACCGAAGTTCGCTTCTGGCTTTATCAGAAGCCCGACGGCAAGGTGGCAACCTTGCTTGATGCCTGCGAGATTTGCGGCGGAGCGGGCTTCTACAAGAGCTCCAAGGGCGTGACCTGCAAGAACTGCGCTTCACCAATCAATCCGCAATCGGTCGGCATGGCAGGCGGGTGCAATCCTATTCCTATGAAAGCACAAGTCACCGACGACGCGGTGATCGTTTCCGAGGCCGATATTGCGGCTGGACGGCGCTACTTCGAGCAAAAATAAATAATGTTTCCGCGCATCGTCTACGAATCGTTTCGCCACCAAAGCCGGCGGAAACTTCTGGCAGCGATCGCCATTACGTTAGGAGTTGCGGTCGCGACCGCGATGATCGCCGTGGCGACTGATATCGGCGACAAGATCAATCGCGAACTGCGAAGCTACGGCGCGAATCTGGTGGTCACTCCGCAGGAAGATACGCTGGACGTGGAAGTTGGCGGCGTAAATCTCAAGCCTCCCAGCGACGGAACTTTTTTGAACGAAGCTGACCTGCCTAAGATTCGCGGCACTTTCTGGCATCACAACATCGTCGGCTTCTCGCCGATGCTTCCGGTCACGGTCAAAGTTGGCAGCAGCGCCAGCGAGAAGGACGTCACCCTGCTTGGCACCTATTTTAAGAAGACGCTGCACTTCGGAAAAGAAGATTTCAGCACGGGAGTTACATCGACAAATCCGTGGTGGAAAATTCTGCCATGCGTCGATGCCAGGCTTCCACGCCCCGATCAAGCTAACGATAAATCGACCGGGTGCCACTGGCCGAGCGACGACTCGCAAGATGTTGTGCTGGGCGAACGTCTAGCTGCGAGGTTCGACAAGCACGCAGGAGACATGATTGAAGTTTCGGGCCGCCGGCTGAAGGTTTCCGGCATCCTCTCGACCGGAGGGGCGGAAGACGACGAGATTGTCGCGCCGATTTCCGTTGCGCAAGAAATCATCGGGAAGCCCGGCGCCGTGCGCCGTCTCTACGTTAGCGCCCTGACCAAGCCGCAAGACGCGCTCGCGGTTCGCGATCCGAAGACGATGACGCCCGAGGTCTACGATCGCTGGTATTGCTCGCCCTACGTGGAGTCGATTGCCTATCAACTGCAGGAAGTCATCCCGCATTCGCATGCGGAACCCATCCGGCAGGTAGCACAGAACGAAGGGACGGTGCTCTCACGCATCAAGGGCCTGATGCTGCTCATAACATTTGCCGCGCTGTTCGCGTCAGCTCTTGCGGTGTCGGCCGCCATGGCCACCGCGATCTTTGAGCGCCGGGTGGAGGTTGGATTGATGAAGGCTTTGGGCGCAGGGAACGTCGCGGTATCGGCAATTTTCTTTGCCGAGGCATTCCTGCTTGCGGTCACGGGAGGAGTTGCGGGATTCTTCGCCGGTATTGTTCTCGCGCATCAGATCGGGCGCTCCATTTTCAACTCGCAGATCGAGATTGCGCCAGTTCTCTTCCCGGTCATCATCACGATAGCGGTCATCGTGACTTTTGCGGGAAGCGCTGCTGCCATCCGACGGGCGGTGAAGTTCGATCCAGTATTCGCGCTTCGCGGGGAAGGTTAGCGATGGGCTCAGCCGGCATGTTGCATTCATCGAAGGAGGTCGCTGCCAGGCGCGCCGAAGCGGCACGGAGCTCTCCCTCCGTCTCGATGTTCGGACGTATGCTGTGGCGCGCGGCAACCCTTCGGCGAGGGCGAGCTGCGTCGGCTCTCTTAGCGATGGTAGTGGCTGCCGCAGTGGCTACGGCGCTGATCAATCTTTATGTCGATGTGCAGTCCAAGCTACGCAGTGAGTTTAGAAATTACGGCGCGAATATTGTCATCGTCGCGAAAGACGGACAAGAGCTTCCTCCCGATGCGCCCGCTAGGATTCATTCGATTCTTGGCGATAAGGCGATCGCAGTTCCCTTTTCGTACATTGTTGCTCGCACCCAAGATGGGCGATCGGTCGCGGTTGCGGGCACCGATTTAAGCCGGGCGAGGCAGTTGAATCGTTGGTGGAAGGTAAGCAGGTGGCCCGACGCGCCCGATCAGGCTCTGGTGGGAATGCGGGCTGCGACGGTCGTGACACCGGGTCGCCAGCCGTTCGATTTGAGTTTTCAGGGAAAAACCATTCACCTCACGCCAGCGGGAATGTTGCAGACAGGCGCCGGTGAAGACAGCCGCATCTACCTCGATCAAACGACCTTCCAGAACTGGACTGGCATCGCAGCTTCGACGATTGAAGTTGCGGCGAATGGAACTACCGCCGAGATTGAAGCGGCGATCGCGCAGCTACGAAAAAGTATGCCGCGCGTAGAGGTTCGGCCCGTTCGCCAGATCATGGAAGGCGAAGCGAACGTGCTCAACAAGACGCGAGCCACGATTTATGCCTGCTCGGCCCTGGTTATTCTTACGTCCACTCTCTGCGTGCTGGCGACGCTGATCGGATGGGTATTCGACCGCAGACGCGATTTTGCCATCATGAAAGCGCTCGGCGCTTCCGAACGATTGGTGACAGGATTTTTTGCGGCGGAGGCGGCGGCCCTGGGCGTAGTCGGCGCAATCTTCGGCTTCCTGATAGGCATCGGCGCGGCAGTGTGGATCGGACGCGCCAATTTCCACGCCCCAGTCGTACCTCGTCTCAGCGTATTTCCCTACATCCTGCTCGGTAGCGTCGCGATCACGCTGATCGCAGCGGTCGTCCCGATTGGATTACTGCGACGTGTGCACCCGGCAAATATTTTGCGTGGCGAGTAGCGTGGTGGATTTGAACTACATTGAGCTTTTGAACTACATCGAACCAGACTACTGCTCTAAATGATCCCAGCTTGGAGAGAAGCTTTTAGGGGCTGGCGACAAAGGTAGAATAGAGACGCACCGATGATCCGTCTCAACAACGTCACGAAAAGTTATCCCGCCCGCGCGGAAGACGACGGAGGCGGACGTAGCCTGATTCATGCGCTCGACAATATTTCTCTTTCAATCGCGCAGGGAGAATGGGTTGCGATGATGGGCCCGTCAGGCTCGGGCAAGAGCACGACAATCAATCTCATCGGGTGTCTCGATCGCCCTACCAGCGGCGAAATCTGGCTTGACGATAAAAACGTCGCGGCGCTCAGCGCCTCTCAACTGAACCACGTGCGCGCCGAAACGGTCGGCTTTATTTTTCAGCAATTCCACATGATCCCCTATCTCACTGCGCTTGAGAACGTCATGCTCGCGCAATACTTTCACAGCATGACCGACGAGAAGGAAGCGTTTGAAGCTTTGGATCGCGTTGGATTGAAGGCCCGTGCCGGCCACTTGCCGTCGCAGCTATCGGGAGGCGAGCAGCAACGGGTGTGTATCGCACGAGCGTTAATCAACGATCCGAAAATTGTTTTGGCTGACGAGCCCACTGGAAATCTCGACGCCGCAAATGAAGAGATCGTCTTGCGCCTGCTGCGCGAATTACATCAGCAAGGCCGCACCATCGTGATGGTTACTCACGACCCGGTCGTGGTGCGCCTCGCCGACCGCCGTGTCGAACTGCATCACGGAAAAATCGCCGAGCAAGAAGTTTTTGCCATGGCGGACGAGGAACAGTTCGATGAAGTGCTGGAAGAATTATTTGCCATGCAAGAGCACGGGCTGATTGCCGAGATCGGACGCATGGAGGTGCACGGGGCTCTTCCCGTGTCGATTGCAGTGGAAAAAATGACGTCCATGGGATTGGTAACGACTCGCCCGCACCCGCCAGAGGCGCACGATCACAAGCCTTTCATCAACCCTTGCCACGATGCGTTGAAGCCGTCCGGCTTTTCAACCGGAGATGGGTCGCTGATCGTTGAATTGACTTCGCGCGGGCAGCAGAGGGCAGCCGATATTATTCGCCGGCATCGGCTCGCCGAGCGGCTCTTTACCGATTCGCTCGCGATGGATAGCGAGACCGAGATCGAGCAGCAGGCGTGTAAGTTCGAACATATTCTGTCGCCGGAAGCGACCGATAAGATCTGCACCTTCTTGAATCATCCGCTGACCTGCCCTCACGGCGCTGCGATTCCGCCGGGGCCATGCTGCGGGCGCGGAGTCTACCCCTCGCAGAAGCCGGCATTGCTTTCACGCAAGGACTAGTTAGGCCGACACGGTGGATCCCTCTTCTCAGATCCTTCTTTTTCGCATCATTCTTTGCCGCGTCCTTCTTTCTCGCATCCTTCTTGCTCGTGTCCTTCATCTTCCTCATACCATCCTCGTGTAATCTGGGACATCAAAAATTTAATAGTCGCGGACTTATGTCTGGAGAAATCGCATGGCGCGAAGCGTAAAGATAAAGATAAAAAGAAAAGTCGCCGTTTTAGGTTCCGGCAAGATGGGCTCAATCCTGTTGCAGGCATTTCTGCGCGATGGCTTGCTGTCGGCCGCTGAAACCTGGGCGACGGTTGCACATCCGGAGAAAGCGCGGTCTTTGAAACATAAGACCAAGGCTCACGTTGGAGTGGACAACTCTGAAGCCGTGAAAGGGGCGGACATAATTTTTGTGTGTGTTAAACCGCAGGTCGTGGCTGAGGTGATGAAAGAGATTCGCGACAATGTCCACGACAAACAGCTGATCATCTCGGTGGCTGCTTCGGTTCCGACGGAAATGATCGAGCGCGCGCTAGAAAAGAATGTTGCGGTGGTGCGCGCGATGCCGAATACGCCGTGCGTGCTTGGCGCCGGGATGACAGCGCTGTGCAAAGGAAAGTTTGCCACCAAGCAGGATCTTGAAACAGCTACGCAATTTTTCGATGCGGTTGGACGAACCGTGATCGTCGACGAAAAACACATGGACGCGGTCACCGGACTTTCGGCCAGCGGTCCCGCGTATATCTACATCATCCTGGAATCTCTGGCTGAGGCCGGAGTGAAAGTTGGTCTGCCGCGGGATGTTGCCACGCTGCTTGCTGCCCAGACGACGATGGGAGCGGCGCGCGTTGTGCTCGAGACGGGCGATCACCCGGCGCTGCTGAAAGACGCCGTCACCACTCCCGCTGGTTGCACGATCGACGGCATTATGGAACTGGAAGAAGGAAAGCTG
>JANYKL010000037.1 GCA_025361625.1 Acidobacteriaceae bacterium | reverse complement strand
CGCTCGCGAACTACGACGTCGCCATTCTTGGCGACATGTCGTTGACTAGTTCTCAGGCATCGATGTTCAGCACCTGGGTGGCCGGGGGCGGCAATCTGATCGCGATGCATCCTGACAAGCAGCTGGCAGGAACTTTGGGGTTGACCTCAACATCTTCAACGCTTTCGAACGCCTACATTCTGGTTCAGAATTCAGGGCCGGGCGCCGGTATCGTCGGACAGAGCATTCAATTCCACGGTCCGGCGGACATTTACAGTCTCAATGGAGCCTCTTCGGTAGCAACCCTTTACTCGAATTCGACAACTTCCGCAAACGCGCCAGCTGTAACATTGGCCGCCTCTGGGGCTGGGCATGCTGCAGCTTTCACCTACGATCTTGCGAAGTCGGTCGTCTACACGCGGCAAGGCAATCCAGTCTGGTCGGGTGAGGCTCGCGACGGACAATCAGGGCCAATCAGGTCGGATGATTTGTATTTTGGCGCGGCAAGTTTCGACCCGCAGCCGGATTGGGTCGACCTTTCGAACGTCGCAATTCCGCAAGCGGACGAACAGCAGCGTTTGTTCGCCAACTTAATTCTGCAGATGAACGCAGCCAAGAAACCGCTGCCGCGCTTCTGGTATTTCCCAAGTGGAGTGAAAGCCGTAGTCGTGATGACCGGTGACGACCACGGATCGTTCTACAGCGGCAGTGCTACCCTCAACCGCTTCAATGACTTTATCGCTGCCAGCACTTCCGGATGCTCTGTGGTCGATTGGCAGTGTGTCCGCGCGACCTCGTATCTGTTTCCGCAGAGTCTCGCGACATCTACCTTGACCGATTCGCAAGCGGCTAACTTTGTCTCGCAGGGCTTTGAGATCGCGATGCACGGCGACTCGTCACCAACGTGTTCGAATTGGACCACTTCTTCGCTTAGCAGTTTCTACACCAGCGAGCTGACGTCCTTTGCCAAGGAATTTCCGAGCGTGCCTTCGCCAAAGACGCATCGCATGCACTGCATCGGATGGAGCGACTACGATTCCCAACCTAAGGTTGAACTTGCTCACGGAATTCGGCTGGATACCAGCTATTACTACTGGCCGCCGACGTGGGTAAATGACGTGCCTGGAATGTTCACTGGCTCCGGTATCCCGATGCGTTATACCGATCGGAATGGAAACCTCTTGAATGTCTTCCAGGCTCCGACACAAATGACGGACGAGTCGGGACAGAGTTTCCCTTTCAACATCGACACGCTTCTTGATAACGCAGTTGGAGCGTCTGGATATTACGGTGCTTTTGTTGCCAACATGCACAACGATCAAGGGAGCTATCCGGGTCCGGGAGCAAATGAGATCGTCGCTTCTGCCCAGGCCCGGGGGGTGCCGGTTGTATCCGCGCAACAGATGTTGACCTGGCTCGATGGCCGCAGTTCTTCATCTTTCGGGTCGTTCTCATCGAGCGGCAATACTTTCAACTTCAACATTATTGCGGCAACCGAGACAGGCGCGCGAAACCTGCAAGCGATGTTGCCGAGCACCATTCCCACGGGCACTCTCTCAAGCCTCACGGAAAACGGAGCGCCAGTTTCCTTTGCGATCCAGACGATCAAGGGGATGCAGTATGCAATCTTCCCGGCTGACTCTGGTCTTTATCAGGCCTCTTATGGTGGAGCGGCGGCAGTTACTCTTTCATTAATCTCCCTCAATCCAACCACAGTCGTTGGAGGAAACGGCTCCACCGGAACGCTGACGCTAACCGGCGCAGCGCCATCCGGCGGAGCTGTTGTGAGTCTTTCCAGTAACAGCGGCGCGGCGCAGGTTCCGGCAAGCGTCACCGTTGCCGCGGGGCAGACGGCGGCCACATTTAACGTAAGCACGATCGGCGTTTCGGTTTCCACTCAAGCGCAGGTTTCAGCGACATACGGAACTACACAGACGGCAACTTTGACGGTTAATCCGGTGGCGTTGCCGACGCTCGTATCGGTGACTGTGAACCCGACAACCGTCTTAGGAGGAAGCAGCTCAACCGGCACAGTAACTCTGACTGCGGCTGCGCCGGCCGGCGGATCTTCCGTCACTCTCTCGAGCAACAGCGCTGCGGCACAGGTTCCCGCGAGTGTGACGGTGCTCGCTGGATCGACAACGGCTACGTTTGCAATCACTACCAGCGGCGTCTCGTCTACCACGGCGGCTACGATCAGCGGCACTTACGGAGTGACTCAGACGGCTGCATTTTCGATCACTGCCGCTTCATTGAATGCGATGACCGTATCTCCGACTAGCGTAGTCGGCGGGAATAACTCGATCGGAAGCGCAACACTGACTGGTCCGGCGCCTGCAGGCGGGGCGGTGGTAACTCTGCAAAGCAGCGATACGACTGTCGCTCAGGTTCCGGCGAGCGTCACGGTACCGGCCGGAGCAACCAGCGCGACTTATACGATTACGACTAGCGCCGTGATCGGAAATTCCTCTGCAACGATCACTGGCACTTACATCGCGGTGCGCACGACTTCACTGACTGTAACGGCCGCCAGCTTAGCCACAATCACGAAGAACCCTACGTCGGTCGTTGGGGGCAGTAATTCCACTGGCACGGTTACCCTTACAGGAATTGCGCCAGCGGGCGGCGCGCTCGTAACGCTGCAAAGCAGCAACACGTCGGCGGCGCAGGTGCCTGCGAGCGTCACCGTGGCTGCCGGATCGAAGACCGCCACTTTCACGATCACAACGACGCCGGTTGCCAGCAATACCTCGGTTAACATCTCTGGAACCTACGGCTTCACCCAGACAACGCCATTCACCGTAACTGCCGCGACGCTTCTGAGCCTGGCAAAAATACCAACCGTCGTAGTCGGGGGTAACGGCGCTACCGGGACTGCCACCCTGAATGGACCAGCACCCGCCGGCGGAGCCTTAGTGACGCTGCAGAGTAGTAATACCGCTGCCGCGCAGTTTCCAGCGTCCGTAATGATCGCAGCCGGAGCAACCAGTGCGTCGTTCAACATCACGACGTTCGGAGTGGCGGCTTCTACCGTGGTCACGATTACGGGAAATTACCTGGGGGCTCGCTCTTCGACGATGACCGTGAACCCAGCGGCTTTAAGTGCTATAACGCTAAATCCAAGCACAGTCACCGCGGGAGGGTCGTCGACCGGCACGTTGACGCTCAATGGCGCGGCGCCTCCGGGCGGGGCTGTTGTGTCGTTGAGCAGCAGCATGTTTTTTGCTCAAGTGCCAGGGTCCACTACTATTCCGGCCGGCCGCACGAGCATTACATTCCAAGTTACAACGCTGCCGTTCTTCCACAACGTGGCATCATCGATCGGAGGCGCTTATGCCGGTAAGACGCTGAGGGCGACGTTACTGATTAAGTAAGAACACGCATAAAAGGTTACAAGCTAAGGAATAAATATGGGCGACTTCTGCAGGATTGCTGACAACGTGAAGATGGGCGCGAACGTCACCGTTCATGCTTTCGTGAACCTCTACGGCTGCTCCATCGGCGATAACAGCCGAGTCGGCACTTTCGTGGAGATCCAAAAGAATGTTTCTATCGGCAAGAATGTAAAAGTTTCGAGTCATACCTTCATCTGCGAAGGCGTTACCATCGAAGACGACGTTTTTGTCGGGCATAACGTGTCGTTCATAAACGATAAGTATCCGAGGGCTACGAATGGCGATGGGCAACCTCAGAGCGAGGCCGACTGGGGAGTTGTGAAGACGGTGGTGAAGCGAGGAGCTTCGATTGGAACCAGCGCAACCATACTGTGTGGCGTAACCATCGGCGCAAACGCCATCATTGGAGCGGGCAGCGTGGTGACGCGCGATGTTCCGGACGATTCCATCGTGGCCGGAAATCCGGCCCGCTTGATGAGAAAAGCAGTACCTGTTTAGCTGAAACTGGTCTATAGTTTTGAGTCAGTAGTGTGACCGAGCAGTTTGACTTAGCAGTTTGAACCAGTAGTTTTGCTCAGCAGTTCCCTCCCCCCTTCCCCCCGCGACCCGCTGTTATTGGAGTTTCCCGCATGACACAAAACCAGAGTGAGAATGAACTGTTGATCCGAGAGGTCGGTGCGACTTTTGGCCGCCGCGCTTCGCGCAAGGATCCATCATGGCAACGGGAATTTGCGAACTGGCTTCGCGAGACGAATACTCACGACGAGCTCCATGCCATGTTTGGACGGTTTCGCATGGGGGAGACGGCGTTCGACGGATTCATGCGGTCGGTAGTTCTTCGGTCGATGTGCCGCGCGGCGGGCAATGATTTGCAGGTGGGTATCGGTGTGGTGCTCAAGCATCCCGAGACCATGGAGTTCGGGGACTGCGTTTTTATTGGATCGCAGGCCATGATTCAAGGCCGCTTCGACGGTAGCTGCAAAATCGGCAGCCACGTCTGGATTGGCCCGCAAGCCTACTTCGACGCTCGTCAGTTGACTCTTGAGGATTACGTAGGCTGGGGACCAGGCGCGAAGGTGCTCGGATCTTCGCACACTGGGATTCCTGTTGAAGAGCCGATTATCACGACCGACTTAGTGATCAAGCCGGTCGTCGTGGAGATGGGAGCGGACATCGGGATGAACGCTTCACTTCTCCCGGGCGTGCGAATCGGTGCCCACGCGATCGTCGGCGCGGGAGCCGTAGTGACGCAAGACGTTCCCGCGTACGCGATCGCTGCGGGGATTCCGGCGAAAGTTCTGCGCTCTCGCAAGCCGGAAGAGGTTGAAGCAACCGCTTCCAACCGGCGAGCGGAGGAAAGATTTTCAGGTGAAAAGCATGAGTAAGCTCAAAATTGCCATTGTTGGTTGCGGCTATTGGGGTCAAAACCTTATTCGCAACTTCGCCGACCTGGCTGACGTTGAAGTCTTTGCGGTTTGCGACTTCAACCTGAACGCCCTTGCGCGAATCAAGCGCCGTTACCCCACGGTTGAGCTGCGTCATGATTTTCAGGAAATACTCGCCGATCCTCGTATCGATGCAATCGTGATCGCGACTCCCGTCTCTACTCACTATTCGTTTGCCAAGGCGGCATTGCGTTCCGGCAAACATGTACTTGTAGAAAAGCCGCTGGCGACGAGCACGCAACAAGTGCTTGATCTGATGGAGCTGGCAGACAGAAAACATCTTACCCTTATGGTCGACCACACCTTCATCTACACGGGTGCGGTCCGGCAGATGAAGTCGATCATCGATGCGGGGACAATCGGCAAACTTCTCTACCTAGATTCCGTGCGCATCAGCCTCGGACTGGTACAGAACGACATCAATGTGATGTGGGACCTTGCTCCGCACGACTTTTCGATCATGGATTACCTTTGCCAGGAAGCTCCTGTCGCGGTGTCCGCGGTGGGCACGAAACATTTGGGATGTGCCTTCGAAAATATTTCTTACGTGACCGCTCACTTCTCGAGCAGCATGATTGCGCATTTTCATTTGAACTGGCTGGCTCCGGTCAAGGTCCGAAAAACGCTGATCGGCGGCACGAAGCAAATGATCGTGTATGACGATATGGAGAGCACGGAAAAAGTTCGCGTCTACGACAAGGGCATTACTGTGAGTAAGGATCCGCAAGACCGAGAGCGCCTTCTGACCGGCTATCGGAACGGCGACATGACCGCTCCGAATCTCGATACGACCGAGGCGCTGCGTCTGATGACCCGGGAGTTTGTCGAATCAATCACCCAGAACCGACTGCCGCTTAGCGATGGATTTGCCGGCTACAGGGTGGTGCGTCTGCTCGAAGCGGCGCAACAATCGATGATGTCGAACGGCGAACCGATTGAACTGGCACACGAACTTGACCGCCAAACTGCGTTGGATTCGCCAGTAGCCGTTTCGGCGTAGGACAAGCGTTTCCCAGTCTTGAGTCGTGATCGTAACCTCGTGATCGTAACCTCGTAACCCCAAGCTCTTACCCCAAGCTCTTACCCCAAGCTCGTAACGGCGAGCACGTACCGTGAGCTCGGTTGACCGTGAGCGGAAGCATCGCTCGGAGGAACAATGAACCAACTGAAAGACAGTCGCTGTCTGGTAACCGGAGGCGCCGGCTTTATCGGCAGCACCATCGTCGATCAATTGCTCGAGGCCGGAGCGGGCGAAGTCGTCGTCCTCGATAATTTGGTCCGCGGCAACATGGGCAACCTTGCCGAAGCAAGTGCCAGCGGCTCGGTGAGGATTGTCGATGGGGACATTTGTGATGCGGACCTGGTCGATGAATTGACGAAAGGCAAGGACTTTGTCTTCCACAAAGCTGCTCTGAGAATCACGCGATGTGCCGAGGCGCCGCGAGAAGCGATTGACGTCTTGATCAACGGCACGGTCAATGTTCTGGAATCCGCAGTTCGCCACAAAGTGAGGAAGATCGTGGCAGCTTCGTCGGCTTCGGTTTATGGAGACCCATCCTATCTGCCGATGGATGAAAGCCATCCCTTCAACAACCGCACGCTGTACGGCGCAGGCAAAATTGCGGGGGAGCAAATGTTGCGCGCCTACTTCACAAGCTACGGTCTGAACTATGTTGCGTTCCGCTACTTCAATGTTTTCGGTCCGCGCATGGATATCACGGGAGTCTATACGGAAGTGCTGGTGCGCTGGCTGGACGCAATCGAAGCGGGGCGGCCGCCTCTGATTTTTGGAGATGGAAAGCAGTCGATGGATTTTGTTTTTGTCGACGATGTTGCGCGCGCCAACACTCTGGCCGCACAAAGTGATGTTACCGATGAAGTGTTTAACGTTGGAACGGGAGTGCAGACAAGCTTGAAAGAATTGTGCGAAGCACTTCTTCAGTTGACCGGATCATCGTTGCGTCCGGAATATCGTGAAGCTCGCGAGGTGGCCAATGTGCAGGCGCGGCGCGCGGGAACCGAAAAAGCGGCAAAGCTGCTGAACTTTCGCACCAGGGTGTCACTGAAAGAAGGGCTCCAGCAATTAATCGCGTGGCGAGAAAGCGTTAAAACCGCCGCAACGGCCGTGGAGGCGATATGAACACAGTTTTAAACAGAACGGTGCCCGTTGCACGCCCATCATTTGGCGCTGCCGAAGAGCAAGCCGTCCTCGAGGTATTAAGGAGCGGATGGGTCAGCCAAGGCCCCCGGGTGGCGGAGTTCGAACGGCGCTTTGCTCAATTTGTCGGAGCACGCGAAGCGGTTGCTGTCTCGTCTTGCACGACCGCGCTTCATCTGGCATTGATTGCGGCCGGGGTGAAGCCGGGAGATGAGGTGCTGTGCCCCAGCCTTTCATTTATCGCCACTGCGAACGCCATCGTTTATGCCGGGGCTAAGCCGGTCTTTGTCGATATCGATCCCATAACATTCAACATCGACGCGCAGCGGATCGAAGAAGCGATCACGCCGCGGACGACGGCGATCCTGGTCGTCCACCAGATTGGTTTGCCGTGCGCGTTGCGAGAAATTTCTGAAATCGCTTGCCGCAAGAATCTTATTGTGGTCGAAGACGCGGCGTGCGCGATCGGTTCGGAATACGAAGGAAAGCGAATCGGTTCGCCATATTCCGCGATGGCCTGCTTCAGCTTTCATCCGCGAAAGATTTTGACGACGGCGGAAGGCGGCATGATCACGACGGCAGACAGTGAGGTTGCGGCACGCTTACGCCGGCTTCGGCAGCACGCGATGAACGTCTCTGATCTCGCTCGCCACAGTGCCACCAAGGTTGCGCTCGAAACCTACGAAGAGGTTGGATACAACTACCGGATGACCGACCTGCAAGCGGCGATCGGCATTGTGCAACTCGACAAACTTCCGCAGATGCTCGAGCGCCGACGAGACCTGGCGGCGAGATATTCCGAGCGCCTCTCGAAAATTTTGTGGCTTGTGGTGCCGAGCGAAACGAAAGGCACGCGGCATAACTTCCAGTCTTATATGGTCCGGTTACGGCCTGATTCTCCCATCAGCCGCGATGAACTGATGCAGCACCTTTTGGATCGAGGCGTCTCGTCACGCCGAGGGATCATGGCAATTCATCGAGAGGCGCCTTATCGCGCTGAACGTTGGGATGAGCGACTGCCTAACACGAATCTGGTTACCGATCATTCTGTGGTGCTGCCGCTCTTCTACGAAATCACTGAAGAAGAGCAAGATTATGTGATGGACTGCGTCGAAGAGATTGCGCGCGAGAAATAACTTTTAAATCTGCTGATATGACAACCCCGGCATCATTAAGAAGACAGGAAGATTCACGGCAGAAAGATTCGCCGGCGCACGCCGATGCTCGCTTGGGGTATTCGAGCGTAGGCGGGAGCGAGCGACGGATCTTCGACGAAGATTTCTTCCATCATTTTCTGTCACTGGAGAGGAAGCGGGCAGAACGCGCCCGTGCCTCATTTCTGCTTGTGCTTTTGGATGTGACGGCGTTTCTTGAAGACAGCAAATGCAAGAAGCTGTTACCACAGCTTCTTTCGTCGCTTTCCGCGACCATTCGCGACACCGATACGATTGGCTGGCAAAAGTCCGGCTCCGTGCTCGGCATACTGTTCATGGACATTTCAACGGCGAAGCGCGCTTCGATTGTTGGAGGCCTGCTGTCGCGAGTGACCGGGTTCTTGTACAACGAACTGAAGTTCGATCAATTCAATCTGATCACAGTCAGCCACCACGCCTTTCCTGAAGACTGGGACTGCGATGTGGCCCAGCGACCCAGCCATCCCAAGCTCTATCCAGATATTGAGAAGCGCGATCAAACCAGTAAGACATATCTCTGGATGAAGCGGGCTACCGACATTTTTGGAAGCGCGTTTGGTCTTTTATTTTTTGCTCCGGTGTTTCTGATCATCGCGGTGCTGATCAAGCTAGGCTCGAAAGGCCCCGTGTTCTTTCGACAACAGAGGATCGGACAGTTCGGCGAGCCTTTTGAGTTTCTGAAGTTCCGCTCCATGAAAACCGGGAATGACAGTAAAGTGCATCAGGAGTACATGAAGCAACTGATCTCCGGAACAGCGGAGCGGCAGCCGACAAGCGGAAATGGGAACGGTGTTTACAAGCTGACGCAGGACTCGCGGGTCACTCCGATCGGAGGCTTTCTCCGCCGCACCAGTTTGGATGAATTGCCGCAACTCTACAATGTGCTGCGCGGAGAGATGTCGCTCGTCGGGCCCCGCCCCGCCATCCCTTATGAAGTGCAGGCGTATGACATATGGCACCGGCGTCGCGTGCTCGACGCGAAGCCAGGCATCACGGGCCTGTGGCAGGTAAGCGGACGCAGCCGCATCGGCTTTGACGAGATGGTGCGCCTGGATGTTCGCTACTCCATGAAGCGTTCGTTCTGGCTGGATATCAAGATTTTGCTTCTGACCCCGTGCGCAGTAATCATGGGCGAAGGAGCCCACTAGGTAACCGCTTTCCCCCTCAGTGAAATCCCCGCATTGAGCAGTATCCCGTTAAAGTTTCAAGCTCCCCACATTCAATCAAAGGAATTCAGGGTAATGACAAATCAAACGCCTATCTCGTTCCTCGATCTGGTCACTCCACACGCCGAATTACAAACCGAACTCGTCGCCGCCTTTAAGGCCGCGCTTAGCAACGCGGGCTTCATCGGGGGCCCCGCCGTCGACGGTTTCGAGCGCGAGTTCGCCTCTTTCTGCGGCACGACATTCTGCGTCGGCGTCGGCAGCGGCACCGATGCTCTGCGCTTCGCGCTTTCGGCCGCCGGAGTGAAAGCTGGCGACGCGGTCGTCACCGTGCCGAATACTTTCATTGCGACCACGGAAGCGATCTCGCAGGTTGGAGCGTGCCCCGAGTTTGTAGACGTGGATGAGCAAACTTCTAACCTCGATCCCGATAAGCTCCGCAAATATCTGGAGACGGCGTGCACTCTGGACTCCGCGACCGGACGCCTGACGTCGAAGCGCAGCGGTCGCCCCGTGACCGCGATCGTTCCTGTGCATCTGTATGGGCACCCGGCCGACATGGACCCAATCATGGAACTGGCGGAACGCTTTCACCTGATCGTCATTGAAGACGCGTGCCAGGCTCACGGCGCGGAATACTTCTCGCAGCGAAACAATCGCTGGATG
>JANYKL010000030.1 GCA_025361625.1 Acidobacteriaceae bacterium | reverse complement strand
TTGCGATTTACACACGCGACCAGCAGATAGAAGGTTTGCCTACGACGACATGCGTCGTCCTGATCGGGACGACGATGCGGTACACGTTCCTGGGAAACGAAGATCGAAGCCATCCGTGGCGCAAGCGTAATTGGGTAACATCGACTCTCTAACAACGTCGGTCTTGTCAGGCTGTTTAAAAACCCTACGGCGTGCACTCGCCTGGTCGAGAGTCTGCGCATTCAGTCTCTCCTGAATTTTCATTTTAAAACTACATGCAGCAGCGTATTGCTGGTTGCGCAGGGCTGTCTCACACTTGGAATCTTGTTGGCTTGGTGGATAGAGCGAGGGTGCCGAGGATTGGTTTTAGGGCAGTGAATTGAGATAGATAATAATCAGGAGGAGCTGAATGGATCGCATTACAATCCCGGATGACCAAGTGGTTCCGATGGAGGAGATTGCCGGCGGGGTGCGAGGCTTACGGATTGCATTTGTAAACGTTTTCGCTGTCTTGCATGGCAATGGCTCCTGGACCTTGATCGATGCAGCCTTGCCGTTTACGGCCACTTTCATTAAGCGTTGGGCCGAGAAGTTTGTGAAGACCCCGCCGAACGCAATTGTTCTGACGCATGGTCACTTCGATCACGTGAGCGCGGCGCGGGACTTGGCGGAAGACTGGGACGTGCCGATATACGCACATGCTCTTGAATCTCCATATTTGACGGGCGAGAAGGAGTACGCCCGGCCCAACGTCGGAGCGGGCGGCGGAGCGATGTCGTTACTTTCACCCCTCTACCCTCGCGGTCCGGTGAAGCTGGGAGATCGTCTCCGTCAACTGCCAGCGGTGGGAGAGTTGGCGGAAATGCCGGGATGGGAAATTCTGCATACTCCGAGGCACACCCCCGGGCACATCTCCCTCTTCAGGCAAGAGGATCGATGCCTGTTGGTTGGCGATGCGTTCTGCACGACGAAGCCGGAATCGTTTTTCGAGGCGGCGATCGCGCAAAAACCGGAATTGCACGGGCCGCCAGCCTACTTTACGTCGGACTGGAATGCTGCGCGGGAATCGGTTCAGCGGCTGGCACGTCTGGATGCCACCATCGTTGCTCCTGGACATGGCCAACCGTTGTCTGGGGCCAATGTTCCGGAAGAGTTGCGCAGGCTTGCGGTGAGGTTTGACGAAATTGCGGTGCCGGAGAATAGGAAACGGTCGGCGGCGTAACTTATTTGGGCGAGACGGTTGAGCGGAATCTTGGCGAAGAGAAAATGGCTCCTCACACTGGGAAAAGTGAGGAGCCATTATTCGGGTTTAATCATTTGGTAGGTGGATTTCTTTGCTGTCGGTTTCTCAATCGGGACGGCGGTAATCTGGGCGCTATACATTCAAGGCGGGTGGCCCCAGGCTTTGATCTGGCGTGCATCACCAATAAAGTGGGTGCCCCGTTCTTCGCGTTTCGTTGCGAAGGGCGGGAGGCGGAAATGCGGGCGCAAGTTTGTTGATCTATCCCGCGTCGCATCCAATCCAATAGCGCAGGCAGCATCACACCCCACCCTTGCAAAGAACGCAAGGATGGGGCACCCTTTTTCGGGACGGCGTACGCAACAATCATGAAAGGTGGGCCACCCGCCAGGGCGCGTCAGTGAAACTGTACAAGAATGGCGTCGGAGAACAGTGGGCTGCCTGCCTAACTCCATTGGTTTGTCTTTTCTAGATACTGCGAGTTATTCGTACAGATTAGCGCCCAAATAGGGTAAGATTTGTCCAGATTTGCAGTTAGGAGACTTCATAATGCGGCGAGTTCTGGTTACTTCCTTGTTACTGCTGAGTGCCAGTCTATTCTGTTACGCGGTACCGATCGATTCTGGCTTGTTCACGACCTACACAACCGACAATGCAAAGACCACGCTGCATTGGTCAATATGTGGCTCGATCTCGACTGGAAGCGGTTGTTACAGTTCTGGACAGATGGGCCCGTTCGGAAAGATTGGTTCTGTAGTCGAAGGCAGCAAGGCTTATAACAATGTCAAAGGCACAATAACCCGCCACATCTATGTAATCGATCAGGAGTATGGCTCCGGTCAAAACGGCATTGCGCTTTATGACTACCAAAGAGTCGATACCATCGCGAATGCGTACGATTCGGCAAACGTGACCCTGGCGAAGACGGTTTCTCTTCCCTTAACCGGAGGGAGTTCCGCGCTTGTATTCGTCGGCGCGAACAAGGGCTATCTGGTGATTGGAACCAACATGAGCGCTATACCGGTCAAGGTAACAAAAAGTAACTACGCGATTACTCCGCTTAATATCATCTCCCAGATACCGGACTCAATCAGCGCTGACAATTACGGTTTCATAACTGTCACGTCGCCATTTGGCTTTTTCGTGGTCGGCCCTAATGGTGCCGTTCAAGAGGACGGAGGAGGGTCGCCCTTCACCGTGAACTCGATTTTAGGAACTCTACCCTGAGCCTTGCGTCAGGAACCTGTCCATTGCCCAAACCGGTAACTCAGCCCGCTGGTAACGAAGATGGTCTCCGCCATCAGCTCACGGCGGGGCAGATGACCATGGTGGCGGTTGGCGGGTCGATTGGCACCGGGTTGCTTCTGGGCACGGCGGCGGCGATTGAACTGGCTGGGCCGGCGGTCATTCTGAGCTTCGTGCTCGCCGCGTTCATCAGCTGGACCGTGGCGCTGGCCCTGGGAGAACTCGCTAGCACCCATCCCGCAGCCGGATCGTTCGGTGTCTATGGAGACCTCTATCTCAACCGGTGGTCGGGATTCGTTTCGCGCGCAGGGTACTGGCTTGCCATCGCGGTATCGATCGGCGCCGAGATGGTCGCCTCCGCGACTTACATGCAGCTCTGGTTCCCGAGAGTCAGCGCGATCGTTTGGGTGTTTGTTTTCTCGGGATTTCTGCTGTCGATCAATCTGCTCAGCGTCCGCAGCTATGGCCGTTTCGAATTCTGGTTTGCGATGATCAAGGTTACGGTGATCGCAGCTTTTATTGTGCTCGGCGCGAGCCTGCTCATTACGGGCCGTTCGACTCCGCAATACACCACACACGGCGGCTTCTATCCTCTGGGATTTGGTGCGCCGCTGCTTGCCATCACATTTGCGATCTACACCTTCGGTGGAGTGGAATTCGTGGCGGTAGCTTCGGGTGAATCGAGTTCAGCTACGGCGATTGCGCGCGCGGTCCGCATGACATTTATTACGCTCACGCTGCTCTATCTCGGAGCCATCACAATTCTTGTCGGCATTATGCCGTGGAATCGCGCCGGCGTTACGGAAAGCCCCTTCGTGACTGTGTTTCGCTCGGTGCACATAGCAGGCGCTTCGCATTTCATGAATTTCGTCGTGCTTACGGCTGCTCTTTCAGGAGCCAACGCCGCGCTCTACATTTCATCAAGAATGCTCTTCTCTCTGGCGAGAACGGGATGGGCTCCGCGAGTGTTCGGACGGTTGAGCAAGAAAGGCACGCCTACGCTCGCGCTCTTAGCATCGTCTTACGGTATCGTCGTAGCGCTCGCGCTCGAGCGCTGGGCTCCAGGAAAGGCCTTCGAATACATTCTTCGCGGCGCTTTTTTCGGCATGATGCTCTCATGGATCATCTCGCTCGCCGCGCACATCAACTTTCGCCGACGGCTCAGTGGCGCACAGGTAATGGCGATTCCTGCCCGCTCTCCGCTCGGGAAATGGGGCTCGATTGTTGGGCTGGTCGTTGTGCTCGCTGCGATCGGGAAGACGTGGTGGGACTCGCGGGTTAACCTTGTCGCGGGACTTGTGTTTTTGATCGCATTGAGCCTTCTATATTTAGTGCTGCGTCCGAAAACAAGGGCTGCAGAAATTTCTAGCAAATAGATTCAATCTCGACGGCTCGCCTTCGCCTTCGCCCAAAACGGGAAGATTTCAAATACGATTCTGGCTTTTCTGCCACTTGGCTTGAGATCATTCACCTCCATATTTGCTATCTTGAACGAAAGTCTTGGAATCATCGGAACGGCGGGATTCTTAAACCTTAAATTTTAGTCCGCGCGATTTCCGCATCGCCCAGTTCCCCGACCGGTCTGTTCCCTCCAGGACGAAAGGAATCTCCTTGAATCTAGCCACAAAATTTAGCGCAGTGTCAGGCAGTCAGCGTCTTCCGGTACGCGGTGCCCGCCTCATTCACGATTCGCATCCGGACCAAACGATTGAAGTCTCTTTGCGTCTCCGCTCCAAGTCGCCGGCCACGCAGGAAGAATTGCCCAACCTTTTGCAGGACAAGACCTTCGTACCGATGACTCGGGAGAGCTACGAAAGTCAACACGCGGCAGACCCCTCGGACCTCGAAAAAATCAGAAAATTTGCCGATGATCACGGCCTGAAAGTCGACAACAAGAATACGGATCTTGCGCGCCGCACTGTCGTCTTATCAGGCACGGTCAGTGCTCTGCAAAAAGCCTTTCATGTGGAACTGAAGGAATATAGCCATCCGAGCGGGAATTTTCGCGGGCGCACTGGAGAAATCAGCGTACCGGAAGAGTATGCGGACATCATCACCGGCGTATTCGGTCTCGATAACCGTCCGCAAGCGGAGCCTCATTTCCGGCGCTTGCCTGACGCGGCCGGATTCAAGGCACATACGGCAACGGCGTCTCACGATCCAAACGAAATCGCTCAAATTTACAACTTTCCGAAAGGGGATGGGGCGGGACAATGCATCGGGATCATCGAACTCGGCGGCGGCTTTCGACTGGATGATTTGAACAACTATTTCAAATCTCTGAACCTGAAAACACCGCAGGTCGTGTCGGTGCCGGTCGATGGTGGTATGAATCATCCCAATACGGCTGACAGCGCAGATGGAGAGGTGATGCTCGATATTGAAATCGCAGGGGCGATCGCTCCCGGGGCGAAGATCGCGGTCTATTTCGCTCCGAACACGGATCGGGGGTTTCTGGACGCAATCACGACGGCGGTCCACGACAAAATGAACCAGCCTTCGGTGATTTCGATCAGTTGGGGTTCTTCTGAGTCAAACTGGACGTCGCAAGCGTTAACGAACTTCGACCAGGCGTTTCAGGCCGCGGCAGCCGTGGGAGTCACGGTTTGCGTTGCCTCCGGCGACAACGGTTCGTCTGATGGCGTGAAAGATGGGCAGGACCACGTGGACTTTCCGGCATCGAGCCCGTTCGCCCTGGCTTGCGGCGGTACCACGCTACAGGCTTCAAACGGGCGCATCGTAGAGGAGTCGGCGTGGAACGATCAGGCAAATGGCGGAGCTACGGGGGGCGGGGTAAGCAACGTGTTTCGTCTGCCGTCGTGGCAAGAAAACTTTGCCGTCCCGGTTCCATCCGGACAAAAAGGCGGTCGAGGGGTGCCCGACGTTGCGGGCGACGCTGATCCTGCCACCGGGTACAACATTCTGGTCGATGGCAAAAGCACGGTGTTTGGAGGCACCAGCGCAGTCGCGCCTCTGTGGGCAGGGCTCGTCGCTCTGATGAACCAACAATTGGGCAAGCCGGTTGGGTACTTAAATCCGAAGATCTATTCGGATGCAGTTGAAGGCGCAGGCTTCAACGACGTAGTTGTGGGAAATAACGGCTCATTTGCAGCACAAAAAGGTTGGGATGCATGCACCGGACTTGGCTCTCCGATCGGTGAGCGGCTGATGTCTGCCCTGAGCGGCAGGCCAGGCCCGCTGGCCATCAATGCGGAGCGGGCGGGCAAGAAGAAGCCGGCAGCTTGATTGCTTTTTGTGAAGGCTGGCTGAGACCCTCCCCCGAGGATGAGCCGGCCTTCTTTGTTGCTGGGGTTGTTCACTCGCGCGGGCAGGCATGCCGCGCCCGGCACCCTTAATGCCGGGAAAGCTCGCCCTTCCCTCAGACGGGGACCATAATTTTACAAATCTCAAACGTCGCCGCGGGCAACCTGAAAAGCCTGCTTTCGATCTAACTTAAAACAGACAACTAGTGTCAATCGGCACGGCAAAACCTTGCCATCTTGTTCGGACAATCCTTTCCGATTTTCGATGAAGTTTCGCAACACCGTCGCCTGTGAAGTGTTTCAGCCCATCTGAGGGCGGGCTCCCAGTCATCGCGTTTAATCGTCAGGCCGCTCATCTAGAAGGAGTATCGGTGATAGATTTCTCGCTAAAACGAAGTGGTGCATCTCCGTTCGTGCGTTCAGCCCTATGGGCGGCAATTCTTGCGGCTTCTGTCTGTATGAGTTTGCCTGCATTTGCTGGACTGGGAGATGAAGTGAGCTCGGTGGACGCTGACCAGGCGCACATGCAAGGCGAGCGCCGCATCACGCAGGCGGCAGCCTACTCCGTTCACGAGATCAAAACGCCGACCGGGATCACAGTCAGGGAGTACGTTTCGTCCTCGGGTAAAGTGTTCGGCGTTGCGTGGCAAGGGCCGTGGCCTCCCGACATGCGCCAGATACTGGCGAATTATTTCGAGACTTACCGGCAGGCGACGGAGGCTGAAGCGAATTCGCACACGGGGCGCAAGCCTCTGGTCATCCGTCGTCCAGAACTTGTCATGCATTCCGGCGGACATATGCGCTCATTTAACGGACGCGCTTATATTCCGTCGCTCCTGCCGAGCGGAGTAACCCCGGAGTCGATCCAATAACGAGAGTGACAGAACCAGACGCAGCCATTGCGGCATTAGAGAATTTGGAGAGGGTGCAGTGAATTTTAAGGCGACGAGGGTGAAGTTGAATCGATTAAGAAAAATTGGCGCCGCTGTCGCGGGCTCGACGTTTTTCTTCGCGCTTGGATGCGGAGGCCACAGTTCTACGCCCGCAACCACGAACGTCGTGCCACCGCAGCCTGTCTCTAACGTGCAGACGATCACCGTGAATGCGGGACCCGGGGGGAACTATGCTAACGGCGCTTTCACCAGCGTGACTGTGTGCACTCCGGGCACATCCACCTGTCAAACAATTGACGGTATTCTGGTCGACACCGGCTCTTCGGGATTGCGAATTCTCTCGTCGGCACTCACCGGCGTCACGCTTCCGCAACAGACCGCTGCGGACGGCAACCCGGTTGTCGAATGCCTTCCGTTCGTGAGCGGATACACCTGGGGGCCTGTTCAAACGGCAGACATTCAGATGAGTGGAGAGAAAGCCAAGTCGCTGCCGGTGCAAATCATCAGCGCCACCGACTTTCAGGTTCCAACTGCTTGCTCAAATCAGGGCAAAGCAGAGAACACTCTTTCTCAACTTGGTTCAAATGGCATTCTTGGTGTAGGCGCGTTCGCGCAAGACTGCGGTGATCGCTGCGCAATGACCGGGGCTCAAAATCCCGGTCTGTATTTCGAGTGCCCGGCCTCAGGTTGCGTCGTTACCGGCGAGCCGCTTGCCAAGCAGGTAGTGAATCCGGTTGTTCTTTTCGCGACCGATAACAACGGAGTCATCATCCAGTTGCCTGCGGCTGCCACGCCGCAAGCAACTCTTTCGGGCTCGTTGACTTTTGGAATCGGGACGCAACCAAATAACGGGCTGGGTTCAGCGACGGTTTACCCTACCGATAACAATTTTGATTTCGTGACAACGTATAAGAACCAGGCTTACCCAACGAGCTTCATCGACAGCGGTTCGAATGGCCTCTTCTTCTTGACGGCCGCTATTGACGGAATAGCGACCTGCACGGATGCTTCGTCTTTCTACTGCCCCACGAGCACTGAAAA
>JANYKL010000176.1 GCA_025361625.1 Acidobacteriaceae bacterium | reverse complement strand
GGACGCATTCCGTCGGCGGAGGCTCTATTAGCCGTGATGGAAAATTCGACGGGCTCAACTCGACTCATTCCAGAGCAGGTCTGGGACCAAAAAGATATACCAGAGCGGGAGCTGTTCGCCGGCAAAGGAACGGGCTCCGCTTGCCCGTTGGTCTGGGCCCACTCCGAGTACATTAAGCTGCGGCGTTCGCTCGCAGATGGGAAGATTTTCGATCAGCCTCCGCAAACCGTGGAGCGTTATCTTAAGGCGAAGACTTCCGGTAAATATTTCAATTGGCGCTTCAATAACAAAATCCGCAGCATGCCCCGCGGCAAGAGGCTGCGAATTCTTTTGATGGATTCAGCCGTGGTGCACTGGAGCATGGACGGCTGGAAGACCGCGACAGACACCGTTTCAAAAGAAAGTGGCTGGCACCTTCAGTTCGTTGATCTGCCGAGCGAGACATTACCATCTGGCAGCCGTATCGAGTTTACGTTCTACTGGAATAACGCCACACGATGGGAAGAGCGCAACTATTTTGTCGTCATCGAGTAAAAGCATTCTATAAATACAGAGAAGATTCTGATCGAGGAACAAATGCGCCCACTGATTCTGTTTGCTATGGTCGTGATCATGAGCATCGTGGCCACCTCCCAAACCCTGCCTGCTCCCGCGGCTGTCACCGACCCGAAGCAGATCACTTCCAAGACGGATGCTCGCGTGGAGAAGAACCTTTCCATTGAAAAGCTTTACATGACTCGCCAGGTGGGTGGTTCGACCTGGTCGCCCGACGGAAAGACTGTTGCCTTCATCAGCAACATGAGCGGGCGTAACAATCTTTGGCTGGTTTCAGCCGAAGGCGGATGGCCCACGCAACTCACGGTGAGCAATGAACGCGAGACCAGCCCAACGTGGTCGCCGGACGGCAAATGGATCGCCTACATGTCCGACTACGAAGGCGATGAGCAGTGGGATGTTTTTCTGGTATCTCCAAATACGGGACAGATCGTCAACCTTACCAAGACCCGCGACATTGCGGAAGAGAGCCCGGCGTGGTCGCCTGACGGCCGGTATCTCGCTTATATGGTGAAGCCGAAGACATCTTCCGTTTTTGAGATCGATGTTTACGACACGGTGCTGCGCCAAGCGAAACACCTGACCACCGGAACTGCCAATGACCGTATGAATGTTTCGCCGATCTGGTCGCACGACGGCAGATTCATTGTCTACACGCAAGAGCAATCCAAGGGCACGGACTCGAATATATTTTTAGCGGACGTAGGCAGCGCGAAAAGCACCCTTCTCACTCCGCATGATGGGGAGCGCCGGTATTCGGCGAACGACATCTCGCCTGATGGAAGCAAAATTCTGATTACTTCGAATGCCGGGAATGGTTATGACAATGTCGGACTTCTGAGCGTAGCTTCCAAGACAATCGACTGGCTCACGCAAGATAAATGGGAAATTTCGGGCGAACATTTTTCTCCGGATGGAAGGATTCTTCTTTATACGGCAAACGTTGACGGAAACAGCGAGATTTACCTGCACAACCTCACGTCGGGAAAAGCCACCGCGTTGCCGCTGCCGAAAGGTGTGAACTACGTTTCGGGTAATCCTTCGCCATTCACGCGCGACGGATCACGACTTCTTTACAACCACAATGGCCCAACTGCGGCGGGCGACCTATGGGTTGCCAGCTTGGCAAATCATACTGGCGAGGAAAAAATTCGATCGAGCCAACTCACGCATTCGTTGGTTGGCGGACTGCGTTCGGAAAATATGGTTGAACCGGCGCTAGTCCATTACCCAAGCAAAGACGGCAGGTGGACCATTTCTGCCTTCGTTTACACCCCGTACAATTTGCCGCGCAACGGGCAGCATCCGGCAATTGTTTACGTTCACGGCGGGCCAACGGCGCAAACCATGAACGGCTTCAATCGCTTTGTGCAATATATGGTCAACCAGGGCTATCTCGTCATCGCTCCGAACTATCGCGGATCGACTGGCTACGGGAAAGAGTTTCAACAGGCAAATCTTTTCGACATGGGCGGAGGCGATTTGCAGGATGTTCTCGGGGCGGCTGAATGGATCAAGCAGACGGGATACGTCGACCCTAAAAAGCTTGTGCTGATGGGCGGCAGCTATGGCGGCTATATGACGATGATGGGAGTTACCAAATCTCCCGAGACCTGGGCTGCGGGAGTTCCGATTGTTCCCTTTGTAAACTGGTTCACAGAGATAAAGAATGAAGACCCGGTGCTGCAGCAATCCGACCTCGCGACCATGGGCGATCTGGTCAAGAATAAGGCGCTCTACGAAGACCGCTCGCCCATTAACTTTGTCGATCGCATCAAAGCTCCGCTGTATCTGCTAGCTGGAGGGAACGACCCACGCTGTCCGAAAACGGAATCGCAGCAAGTCGTCGACGCCGTAAAAAAGCGGGGCGGAATTGTCGAGTTCAAGGTCTACGAGAACGAAGGGCATGGGTTCGCCAAGGTGGAAAATCAAATCGATGCCTACAAGAGGATTGCAGACTTTCTGAAGGCGCATGTGCCGCCGGCTGACTGCGGCTGCTCGCTTAATGAATAACGTCGTTTCGCAGGGGCGGGGAGCGATGGGCTCAGGTCGTGACTTAGGTCGTGACTTAGGTCGTGACTATGATTCCCGAGCACAGGGTTTTGCTGGCGCGATGATAGCTATGTCGCACGGTGGAATCAAAATAAATGGCGTCGCCTGCTTCGAGCGTGATTAATTCGGACCCGATGGTGAGGTCGAGTTTCCCGGAGATCAAATAAAGCAGTTCCACTCCCGGGTGCTGATGGGATCGGGACTTCTCTGAAGCGACCGCTTCGAATTCCGCATAAAAGCCGTGGAGTTTCCGCTCCGTGGCCTTGAAGTTCAGACTCTCAAAAATGTAGTCCACACTGCCGCCGCCCGCGTTATCGGGAAAGCGTAGCCGCTCCTTCTTTCGCGCAACCGCGACGACGTGCCGTTTGCGCTCGTCGGTGAAGAAGTATTCGAGGCCTACTCCAAACACCAAGGCGATTCTGAGAAGCGTGGGGAGCGTCGGAAAAAGCTTTCCGCGCTCCAGTTTTGAAAGCATCGCCGCCGAAAGGCTGGTGTGTTTGCCCAGTTCGACAAGGCCCATACTCTTTCTTAGGCGGAGAGTTCGCAATTTTTCGCCTAAGCCATACGGTTTCAGTCCGTCCTCGATTGTCTTATTCAACATTTCTCGCCTATTTTTCCTGGCAGTCCAAAGTTCGGTTCTTTTTCAACTGCCACGCACATGAATTTATAAAAGGTAGTGATTTACTCCCTACGATAATAAATGTTCTTTATAGTTAATTCAGCAATTAGTTAAAAAGTTTGGAATGACAAGAAAATGGAGAACGAAATGAAAGCAGCGAGCTTTGCTCTGATCCTTGGCGTGCTGACGAGCGCACTTCCGTCGGTAGCCGCATCCGGCAACAAGAATATTGTCGACACCGCCGTAGCAGCGGGAAGTTTCAAGACATTGGTAGCGGCCGTTCAAGCCGCCGGATTAGCGGAGACGTTGGAAGGTCCTGGACCCTACACCGTTTTTGCCCCGACCGATGACGCGTTCAAGAAACTGCCAGCCGGGACTGTCGAGACACTTCTGAAACCCGAAAACAAAGAAAAACTGAAAGCCATACTCCTTTACCACGTGGTTCAGGGGGATGTGACGGCAGCGCAGGCGATGAAGATGTCCTCCGCCAAGACGGTGGGGGGGCAGGATCTGTCAATTACTACCAGCGGTGGCACCGTGATGATCAACGATGCGAGGGTGGTTAAGGCAGACATACAAGCTTCGAATGGTGTGATTCACGTGATCGACACCGTTCTTCTACCAAAAAACTAGCCAGGAGAAAAATATGAAGGCAATTGACGTTATCGCAGCGGTACTACTCGTGATTGGCGGTCTGAACTGGGGTCTGGTGGCGGTTTCACACTTCGACCTCGTAGCCGCTCTTTTCGGAATGAAATTCGGTGAAACCTCAACCCTCAGCTCAATCGTGTATGCACTGGTGGGGCTGTCCGCACTGTATCAAGCTGTGTCGTTCAAAGGGATTCAGCATCGTTGGGGTCATTCCCAGGTTCCAGCCCGCGCAAATTAGCTTTAAGTTTCCCCAGCCGGGGGAGAGTTTGCAAGTTCTCCCCTGGTATTTTTTTAAGAATTTCTGTGTGGTCGAGTTGCTATGAAAATACTTGTGTCGGGAGCGACGGGTTACGTTGGCAGCAAGCTAATCCCGCTGCTACTCGATGCCGGGCACGAAGTCACCGCCATGACCCGGCGCGATCCCCGAGAACCGGTTGCGGCGCTGAAGAATGTTCGCCTTGTGAGCGCCGACGCGCTCCGGGCGGGGACTTTGGCGAAGGCGGTCCAGGGTATCGATGTCGTTTACTACCTGATTCACTCAATGGCGGATGCTGGAGGAGACTTTCACGAGCGCGATATGACCGCCGCTCGGAACTTTGCCACGGCAGCGCGCGATGCCGGGGTCAACCGCATCATCTACCTTGGAGGCATCGTATCGAATACCTCTGAGGTATCGAAGCATTTAAAAAGCCGACAGGAAACTGGCGAGACACTTCGAAAATTTGGACCTCCGCTTACTGAATTTCGAGCCGGCATCATCGTCGGGAATGGCAGTGTGTCATTCGAGCTCATCCGATGCCTGACTGACCGGCTTCCAGTGATGATCTGTCCCCGTTGGGTCACCACGCGAACCCAGCCAATCGCAATCGAGGACGTGCTGTCATACCTCATGGCTGCGCTTCAAAATGAACAATCGAAGGGCAAGACAATTGAGATTGGTGGAGCTTCAATCGAAACCTACCGCAGCATGATGTTGAAATATGCGCGTGCGCGCGGGTTAAGGCGTTGGCTGATTCGCGTGCCCGTACTCACGCCCCGGTTAAGTTCATACTGGCTGCGTCTGATCACTCCAGTTCCCTCTTCTATTGCGCGCCCGTTGATTGAGGGCTTGCGCACAGAAGTAATTTGCAAAAGCAATCTGGCATCAGAACTCTTCCCTGCGATCCGTCCCGTCGGTTACGAGGCGGCCATTGAAAAGACTTTGAACCGGAGCGTTCCTGATAAGGCGATTCAAGATGCTTTGCCGAAAACGCCGGGGCACTACTTTGTGCGTAAGGACGGAATTCTCTGTGACGTCAGGCAGGTTGAAACCAGCGCATCGCCGCATAGCCTGTTTTCAGTACTGGCGCAACTCGGCGGTTCAAACGGATATCTTTATGCCGACCGCCTGTGGCGCATTCGCGGAATGTTTGATCGTTGGATCGGTGGCACGGGAATGAAGAGAGTGCCGAACCGAACCGCCCTTAAGGCAAATGACTCTTTCGACTTTTGGTTTGTCGAGGAAATCGAAAAGGATCGTCGTCTGGTCTTGCGTGCCGCGATGAAGGTCCCAGGACGGGCTTGGCTGGAGTTTGCGCTTGAGCCTCAGCCGAGCGGGAAAATTTTGGTACGGTGCTCCGCGTGGTTCGAGCCGCGAGGTTTACTGGGCGATCTTTACTGGTGGGGTCTCTATCCAGTTCACATTTTAATTTTCAAGGGGCTGGTGAACGCGTTGTGCAAGAAAGCTGAGGCGGTGACCCCGGCTCGGAACTGTCACCCGCTGACGGGCGCGCCGAGTCTCCGGAGTTTATGAATGTAACTCCTTCCTCGCTTTACGCCGGGCCCCCAAACGCCGCTTGGCGGCTTCGAATCTCAACATCATCATATAAAGCACAATGCCGACGTTGATTAAGATCACTAAAAAATGAATCCAGTTTGGATGCCTGAAGAAATCCTCGATCTCGAAGGGGACGTAAATACAGCCCGAAGCAATCGCCAGCCATTCCGCCCAGGGACGAATTCTCCACAAGCCATAGGCCTCGATAAACCGGAGCGTCACGTAGACAGAAGCGGCGACCGCAATCTTCCACATGTGCATGTCGCTCAACCGGTAAACAAGGTTGATGAAAATGCCGACGTAGTGATGATAGGGATTGACATGGAAGAACTCGAGAAAGCTTTCCGTAATTCCCCAGATATCCTTATGCCGCAGGGTGAAGACGCCGAGCCCGGCCAGCAGCACGGCAATACCCTTAATTAACTCGAGAGTCGCAACCGCTCTTACGCCCTTGACGTGCGACTGATCGTGAGTGATTTGCTGCATACGCGAGGATTTGATTGAGAGCTTGAGATCCGGTTTGTGTGCGCTGTTTGACGCTTTATTCTATAGGCCTGTGACGCAACGCAGGCATTGGATGTCAACTAAATGAAAGGGGGCCGAGGTCTTTCTCTGTCTCCACTCAACGCGGGTCAACGAGGTCCGGGGACGCTGGCTCGCAGCTCGCTCACGATTTCGGCAGCGGCCTTGCGTGCCATCTCATTCTGCGTGACATCGAAAGATATTGCTCCAACGCGGGCATGACCGCCCCCGCCGTAGCGCTCGCAGACCTTGGCCAGATTCACTGTCGGCTCGCGCTTAGACCAGGGATTCGAGCCCACCGAAACTTTTACGCGGAAGGAACTTTTGCTCAGGCCGACGCTGTAAATGGAATCGGGATGCAGGTAATAGGGCACGAATTTGTTGTATCCCTCGAGGTCGAGGTCGGTGATGTCAAAAAAAATGACGCCGTCCACTTCGGTGGAGCGCTTGCGCAGAATGTCGATCGACCGGTGATGACGCTCGAGCAGCGGCGGGAGGACTGCGGCGACGAACGGTTCTTCCAAAATCGATTCGAGAGATTGGTGGGCGAGCAGCGGAATCATCTTCTTCACGAACTCGTGGTCCGCGGAGGCTTCTATGGCCATGGTTAACTTCATGGCCGGCGCTTTCATCTCTACCGCCGATTTCGCATTCTCATACATCGCCGCGTCGACAATATCGGCCCACTTCGCCAACTCCGCAATGGGACGCGGATCGAAGCCGAATCGCTGCTCGGCGATCATGGCGATGAATCCGGTGCAGGACTTGAAATCCGGATCGTAAAATTTCTGATTGCTGACGTCCTGCTCAAAATGAGCTGCGTCGGCCGGCGTTAAAAACGCGCTTAGATGATGGTCAAACCACCAGCTGATTTTTGGCGAACTGGAATACTTAAAGTCAACGATGGCATTCTCGTCGCCGGTAAAATCATCCTCATTAAAAAGAGCGCCCGCCCGATGTAGCAGCCCGCAATACTCGAACTCGACATCATTACGAATGCGCTCCCGGTAGAAACGGGAAAAAAGGGCAGCCGAGCAAGCGCCATCGAAACACTTGTCGTGATAAAAGACTCGAACTCGCAAAATGGTTACGTCCCCCCGTTTTCTTTTGCCTGGCGTGAAAAACAATTAGGGTTGCTGGTTTCGCACTTTATGTCAAGTGACCATTCGGCTGGATTGAGGGGCTTGGTGCATCGTGCGTTGAAACTCTTGTTGGCTACTCACCTCTTGCGCCGCCGGAGCTTGAAGTCGAAGCTGACCACGCCGTTCTGGTCGCGCAGGGCAACAATCGAAATATTACGGGTCAAGTGATATTCCGCCTGAATAATTTGCTGGTTCGACACCGAAACGTTAGTGCTGTAGGTAAGCGTAAGTTTGTTTGCGACTTCCTGCTCGATCGTCACCTGGGGGCCGCGAATTACGTTTGTCTCACTTGCGAGGCCCTGCGGGTCGATCTTGACGCGACTCGCGCCAAACAAGCGCTGCAGGCGGCTGTTCACAGTGCTGTTGAGGGCTTCGTTGATGAGCAGATTCGACGCATCGCCGCCAAAGCCGAAGCCTCCGCTCTGGGCCGCCGCCGCTGATTCTTCTTGCGTGCGTCCGAGCGCGAGCAGCGCGATTACATCGGCCTCCGGGAGTTGCGGTTCGGATTGCCACGTAACTTTGACGCCGTTAGCGACGCTCGCGTCTCCACGTAACTGAACAGTGATGTCGTAATCCCGGACCCGCGTCGTAGCTTGCAGGTCAATTACGGGTTGTGTCTTCGCCGGATTTGCGAAGGTTACATCGCCGCGGTCGAGGTTATATTTTGTGCCGTTGAAGGTTACTTCACCTTCCAGAACCTCTACCCTGCCCAATACTGCCGGGCGTTCAGCCGTTCCGCGCAACCGGAGATCGGCGTTTCCGGAAAGACGCGCAATCGATGTCTGCATCTGCAGTTCAGGAGTTGTGGCAACGTGCACGTCAAGCCGTAACCGGTTTTGCATGCTTTCTGTGTTTGTGAGGGCTATGGCCTGGCGGCTGCTCTCGATATAAGCTCCAAAATCGAATCCGGGAGTAATCGCCAATTTAGTGATCACCACATCTCCGGTCAGCAGCGCGGAATTTGTGCTTCCAGTCAGACGGAGGTTGGCGTTTGCAGTCGAGCTAACCCCGGGTGGATATCGCAACCGGACGTCTTGCGCGGTTGCTCCGAGATCGAGCAGCAGTGTTCCGGATTGATAGGTAGCGGTCCCGGTTAAGCCAATCGCTCCCCCTCCGGTGGTCCCGCTGAGCCGATCGATCTGAATCCGGTTCCCGTCGAACGAGAGGGTTCCGTTGAGGTCGCTAAGGCCGCTCGGAAAATCGTTATGACTGATGAAAGTATTTGTGACGTCCAGCCGCCCGCGCAGCACTGGTTGCGAGGCGTTGCCCTGCGCAGTGAGATTAATACCCAGGCTTCCACGCGCCAGAATTTTTGGATTGAAGGAGTGGAGCAAGCCCATGTTGACGGCCCCGTCCATTTTGAGATCCAGCTCCCGCGAACCCGCTAAATGCGCCTGGCCGTGTGCGGTGAAATCGGTTCCACTCCCTGCGAGGCGAAAATTTGTGAGCGAGAGAACCTGGTCCGCAACGTCAAAACGCAAAGGGCCGACGTTCTCCAAATGCACGTGCTCAAGATCAACACTAAAGTTCTTAATCTCGGCGCTCGCTCTGAGGGCCGACGGAACGCGAAGCGGGCCTTGCAGGTGCAGCGAGCCCTCGACCCGAGACTGCCCCAGACTTTTTCCTGGAAAGTAAATACGGAGGAGTGAATCAGTGTCGAAGTTATTAAAAGCCAGATTGAGATCGGCGGGAAAGCTGTCTTCCAGTTGAACATTCCCTGCGACGGTCAGCCCAGCCTTCACAAATTCCGAATGAGCGTTCACATCAAGGCGCCTGCCGTGCGTTGTCGCATCGATAAAAAAGTTGCCCGCGCGTTCCTTGTCCAACGTCAAGTCCCTAAGATGGATATGGGTTTCGAACACGGGCTCTTCCGCTGTGCCGCTTGCTCGTAACGTGAAGTCGGCCACTCCGTCAGGTTTGGCTCGAATATCGTGTAAACGAGGAATACGCGAAAGCATAAAATTTTTGCCGCTGGCGTCCATGCGGAATTCACTCTTCTTCCAGACCGATGGCGAAACGCTCAGAGCAGCCCTGCTTAGGGCGCCATTTCCGGAAAGCTCGGCGTCTAAAACTCCGGCGTGAACGTCGCTGAATTGGAGTTCGCTATCTGTCAGTTTCAAATCGCTTGCCAAGTGGGTCAGGAGGACGCCATAGGCTGTCCCGTTTTGCAAATCAACGTGTCCGTTTCCCGTGAGGCTGTTTCTTTTTCCCGACAGACTCCCGGTGAGGTTGAAGGTCCCAGTCAACATTGGTTGTGTCGGCTGTGTTGGCTGGGTCGCCTGTGTCGGCTGCGTCAGCCCTGCCAATCGGCTTACCTCAGAGACGTCCGCGGAGCGGATGTCAAAGTCCAAGGCAATGGGCCCGCCCGGCTCGATGAGGCCGCGCCTCAGTGAGGCGCTGATATTGAATCGAACTCTGGTGCGGTTGTGGACGGCGACTCCGTTGTGGGCAACAAGGTGAGTTGGAGAAAGTTGTAGCGCCGTCGACATAGCATCCCAGTGGATCGTCCGCGCTGCGAGCTTTTGCGTTGCAGGCAGCCTGGAATCGAAGTCGTAAGCTGCGAGGTTTCCGTTCATCGACATCGCCGAGAGCGGGCCGCTGGCATTTCCACTCAGCGTCGCCCATCCGTGGATGAAGAACGGCAGGGGGCGTTCTTTGAAGACCACTTCGAGTAGCGGAGAGACCTCGCGCACGTTGTGACTGGTGATCGTGAAATGCAAGGAAGGATTAGCAAGTAGATCACCGGCCGCGGTCAACTCGGAGCCCGGGGTGACGGCGTGGAGTTGAGTGACATCCAAGTCATCTTTTATGCTGCGGTAAATCAGGTCAACTTCGCCGCGCACCGGAATTTCATCCGAAGCAATTTTTTGCGGATTCGCGAGATTAAGTTTCAATCGAACTTCTGAATTTGCCAGAGCGCCGGTCCAGGTAACGTCGACGTTGCCGGTGGCGTTGCCAACGAGGCCAAGCCGATTCAGTGGAAGAACGGGAGAGCTAATCAGATCCAATCCCGGGAAAATTGGTAGGCTCGCGACCTGCAGCCGAACGGCGCCGCGTTGAAGGCTGTTTGCCGCAGCCCGCGCTGAAGGGGCGTTTCGACTGCCGGGGCGTTTCTGATCTGCAGAAACTTGCCAGTTATTGACGTCGATATCCCCAGTGAGGTCTCCGCCGCCAAACATATTGGCTTTGATCGAGAACACGTGGAACCGTTGCGGTGTGATGGCGAAGGCGGCGGAGGCGCGAGAATTACGTGTCGCGAGCTTGCCGTTTGCCCACTCGACGTCGGTCGCCTGCACTCTGCCTTGCGCTAAGAATGTTTGCAGGTTCCACGATCCCGTGCCCTGGAACTGAGCCTTGCCTTTCCGCAAATCCATCTGTTTCGTCAGAAAAGCAAGTTGGCCGAGGTCGGCTACTCCGTGGTATTCGCCAGTCAGTTGTGGATGGTGATAGTCCTGCAATCGTCCGGCGATGTGCAATTCGGATTTTCCCGAGGTGATGGTCAGGCTGCTGATATCAGCGTGCCCTCTGGCCAGGACGACAAGGGCATCCGTCCCCCAAATGAAAGTTGGATAGCGCTCGATGCGGGTATCGACGGCGCCGGCAATAACGCGTGCCTCATATTGCCGACGCAACAAAGAGTAGTTTAGAAATATGGCGAGATCGCGCGCGGCAAAATCGAGCGGCACGGAATTGTCTTCCCAGACTAGCAGGCCGTGATTTACTTCGATATGCCCGACTGAAAGCTCCAGCAGTCGTTCGACCGGGCCCTGATGATTCGATAAATTAACGCCCGGATTCGGCACGTTTGTGCTGCCGTCTGCATAGTTGATGACGTGGGCCACGGGATGCTCAAGCACGACCGAGTGCAGCCCAATCGTCTTGCTGAAGATAGAAATAATTTTTAGCTCAGCCTGCAGCCGATCGACCTTGAAGAATGGAACCTCGTCAGACTTCTCGCTTCCGTGAATGGTGAGATTGCGGGCGTCAATCCTCAAACGGAATGGTGTGATGTGGAGTTCGCCCAGTTCGACGCGACCGCCGGTGATTTTTTCAATGGAAGTTACGACCCGGCTTCGCACCTTCTGTTGAAAAGCGTCTGTCGTAACGTACCAGCCAACCACGCCGAACCCAACTAAACTGAAGACGCAAAACAAAAGTAGCAACTTCCACAGGATACGTCGCCGCTGCGGCAGGGGCGGGTCACTCAAGGGGTGCGCTCTCCAAATCCCGGCTCGGTAGTGTTGATCTGGCTGGTCGAGCGAAGGCTAGCCAGCCATCCCGAGAGCAGTTCATTCATCTTCTTCTCTGCTAACAAGTCTCGTATTTTTGCAGAAACCTCGGGCAAGGGAGTGGCAATGCTCCCGGAGCGGCTCATCTCCGGCACTACGTGGTCTTTGTAGTAGGCCTCGACGGCTTTCTGATCGACTTGAACTGAAGGGCGAAGACGATCGTCCACCAGTTTCATCAATAGCAACTGCTCGCCTACCCGTTTTTCAAGCGAGGATTGCGTCATTCCTAGGCGCTCGAGTTCGGCTTGCCAGACTTCGTCTTTGTCCGCACTGGCTTTGTCCGCACGGGTTTTGTCCGCCTCGGCTTTGTCAGCCCCGGCGTGGAGTTTGCGAATCGCGGCCACCCGAGCGGCGACTTGCTCCGGTGGCGTGACCTGAGCGGGGCGAAGCTGCTCGCGCAATAATTCCTGGTCAATCAAACGATCGAGCGCTGATGAACGTTCCTCCCGTGTGAAAGAAGCAGGGTCACGAGCATCCGAGAAACTCTCGAACGCAACTTCCTCTTCCCAATCGCTTTGCAATACGGCGTGGCCGTTAACATTGGCTACAACGCGATCCACGACCTTCGCTTGAGACGAAGCACACAGGATCAGATTCAGAATGCAGATCGCGGCGACGGTGCTAGTTGCGTAAGTCAGCCCGTGTTTTTTAGTCGAACAGAAACCTTTGCCTTGCATGAACGTTATGCCTTGCATTAAAAAGATTGCCCTACGCTAAACGAAAAATTGAAGCGGCCCGCCCGCTGATACCCAAATTGACCAACCGACTGTCCCGATGCCGGGTTCGTCGTAATGTTCGTGAAAGATGGGAAATAGGGTGGATTTAAATTGTATCCAAAATCAAAGCGGAGCGGGCCAATTGGCGTTTGATAACGTACTCCCAACCCTATCGCGTGCGAGGCGTAATTGTAATGACATTGCTGGTGCGTGGTGTAGTGGAAGCATGCCTGCTCGTCAGGTTGCCGGAGGCGGAGGAGGCTTGGAAGCATCTCTTCCGGGCGCGCAAAAACGTTCCCCATATCGTGAAAAAAAGTGAAGCCTATGTTGTCTTCAATGAAGGGGACGCGGACGGCGGGAAAACGCATTTCAAGGCTGTTGAGAAACACGGCGCTGCCACCGACTGGAAACCCCGTGAACGGATCCCGAGGACCAGCCTGGTTTAACCCGAACCCGCGATGAGAGTTGCCGCCTCCACTATAAAAACGTTCGGGCAAAGGAATGAGCGTTTGACCGGCGGACAATGATTCGGAAGGGTCGAGCGAAACGGTGTCGCCGAACGGGTTTTCGACTCCGACGGTGGTTGAGCGGGCAAAGACAAATCCTCTACCTGTACTTCGATTTCGAAAGAACGTGTGGTAGGTCGAGTTTTTGATGAGCAGCCGGCTGAAATCTGCCTCCGACCCGAAATAGCTCGAAGCGACTCCGCCCTCAACCGTCGTGTAGTTGCCGCGCGTGCTCTCGAGATCGTTATCGCGGCGGTTGCGGATGAAGAGAAAATTGGGCTCACCTACGCGGGTCGGCTTGGAAAGTAGAGGGATCAGATTGGTTGTAACCTCAACGTTGCTCGCTTCTACCCTTCTATAGCTAAAGCGATAGGTCATGGTCGTCAAGTCCCTGTCAGGCACTTTATAAAGCACCTGCGAGATTTGCAGGGTGCCCTCAAGCCTTTGAGAAGTGAAGGTTGAAACATCGACGGTGTTGTCATAAAAGGCGGTCGCGGAAAAGCGCAAGTCTTTATTAAGGAGTTTGGGTATGTCGTAGTTGATGAGTCCCCGCTGCTGGAGATTACTGAGGTTCGTCTTCATCGTCAGGGTTTGGTGGCGGCCGCCAACGTTGATCCGGCTGACTCCAAACGAAATTCGCGGACTCACGCCGGTCTGTCCGAGCGGGCGATTTGCTCCCGAAGAAGGTTGCCCGGTCTGGAATTCGAAGCCGATCCCGTAATCAAAGGTATATCGCTCTGCCTCCCTCGTCGTGACCAGCACATTTTTGTGGGGGTCGGTTCCCTCCGGATTCTGGAGCGCGGTATCGACCTGCTTAAAAAGACCTAAGTCATAGAGTCTGCGCTGGCTCTCAAAAAGCTGCTGCTGGCTGAGGGGAGTTCCGGGCTGCACTCGCATTTCGCGCCGCGCCACGCCGGCGCGGGTATAGTGCAGGCCGTTAAGAAAGACGCGATCGACAAAAAATTGTTCGCCCTCGCGGATAGAGAAGGTAACTCCGACGCGCGGCTGGCTGTCGGGGGACTCGACTGGCACATAGGCGACTTCGACTGCCGCATTGGGAAAACCGTGATCGAAGTATTTGCTGAGGATCGAGTCCCGATCCTCCGCCAGACTTGACTCGTCAAAACCCTGGCCTTCGGCGGTTGACAGTTCCGGAAGCTGTTCGGGGGGCAGGGTAAATCCGCCCTCGATGCGCACCCATACTACTCGGGTCTGCGGTCCTTCGTTTACGGTTATTTCAATTGCGAGCACTGAATCGTCTCCCTGGTAATTCCTGACCAGCTTGCTCGAGACATTTGCCTGGCGAAAGCCGCTCGCTTGGTAGAGTTGCCGAACTCTTGCAACATCTTCTTCGAGCAGTACTTCGCTGTAACGTCCGTGGCTGAAAAGGCGGCCGGCCGGTTGCTCCTGCATGCGCGCGCGAATCAGGGGATCGGAGAAGAAATGATTGCCGAGGATATGAATCGCAGCCAGCTTGTGCCGGTCGCCGGGGGTGATTGCAAAGACGATTTGGACGTTTCTACCATCCAGCGAGTTATGCTGATTTACGGTAACCGCCACTTCGAAGTAGCCCAGCGTTTGCAGATGATTTTGAATATTCCGCCGGCCTTCGTTGAGTAAATCGTCGTCTACAGCCCCTTCTTCAAATACCGGCACCAGTCTTCTTAGAACGCGTTGCGTGAGTTTGAAACCCTCCGCGCCAATTTCAACGATCGGCCCGCGATCGACTCGCAAGGCATAGTCAACTGTATTCCGGTCTGGCCGGAAATCGCGATTTGCCACTTCAACCTGTGCCAGCAGGCGGTTCTGCCTTTGATATCGCTTGCGAATGCGCTGGAGCGCACGGGCGATTCGCTTCGAATACACGGCATCACCGGGGTGCAGTTTGGCTATATCTTTGATTTGCTGTAGCGAATAGCCGGCGTCTCCCTGAAGGCTTATCTCGCCAATCACGGCCCGGCGGCCCGGGGTAACCCGGAAAATAAAATTAACCTGAGCCTGTTGCGTATCGCGCTGCTCTGAGACCGTAACCTTCGAACGATGAAGGCCTTGCTCCTCCAGCATTCGCTGAATGCCTGCGAGCGCGTGCTTAACTTTTTCCTGTGTATAGAGTTCGCCAAGTTGCAAGCGGGTGGCGCTGGCAAGCTGATTTGCCGAGGGATCCGCCGAAACTCCCTGAATCGTCACCATGCCGACAAAAAAATTGGCAGTTGTCAAAAAGCGAAGGCGAACTCCGAGTGTGTTGGTCCTGTCTACGTCGGCCTGTATGTCCGCAAAACGGCCGGTGGCAAAGAGTGCTTTCAGGGCGTCGTGCAGATTGTCGCGCGTCAGGGGTTCGCCAACCTTCAGAGCAGTGGAGGAGATCAGCGATGGAACGTCGTCAGGCGGAACGCCGGGAAATTCGATCTCATCGATAGCCAATCCAACATAAGGAGTAATCGCTCCCAGTTGCGGAGAAGCTTCTTGTGCCGGACGCGCCACCGGCTGAGATTCGGCAGCGTAACTCGTACGGCACAATGCGAGCAAGAGCAAGATCAGAATCCGTGCGACCAGAATCCGTGCGATCAGAATCCGAAGGGTCAATGGGTGCGCGACTAGTTGATCGGGCTGCGACATCCGCGGAAGATGCCCGGTCAACTCAATCTCAGACTGCATGGCATTTTTCGGGTTCGATGAAGCGCATAGCCGCACGCGTTGCTCGCTAGACTGAAAGTTGATGGCCGGAACCTATAATACTGGTTGCAGCGCGGGGGACGGGGTAATTGCCAAGGTTAGCCGTTAAGCCGCCGTTCGTCGCAATCCAGTTTGTCGCAAGCTAAGGAAATGAAACCCGGCATGGACGAAAGATACTCACGGCAAATTCTCTTCAAGGAGATTGGGAGAGACGGTCAACAGAAGCTTGCCGAATCTCGCGTCGCGATTGTGGGGTGCGGGGCGACGGGATCTTTCATCGCATCTTTACTGGCGCGCTCGGGCGTCGGCACCTTGCGGATCATCGATCGCGACTACGTCGAACCGAGCAACCTTCAGCGGCAGAACTTGTTTGATGAAGCCGATGCGCGAGAATCGGTTCCAAAAGCGATCGCGGCAGCTCGCCAGATTGCAAAATTTAATTCTGGAATCGTGGTTGAACCTCACGTTGCTGACCTGACACCAGCGAACATCGACTCCCTGCTCGGCGACTCGGAACTTGTGCTCGACGGTACGGACAATTTTGAGACCCGTTATCTGATCAATGACTATTCCCTGAAAAATTATGTTCCGTGGATTTACACCGCCGCCGTCGGCAGCTATGGCGTCACCATGAATATTCTTCCAAAAGAAACGGCTTGCATGGCTTGTATTTTTCCGGAATCGCCACGAGGGACGGTCGAAACCTGCGAGACCTCCGGAATTTTGGGCTCGGCGGTGGGCGTAGTGGCAGCAATCGCTTCGGGTGAAGCACTAAAATTTCTGGTAGGCGCGCGCTCCGCGATGCGACGGACCCTCCTCTCCTGGAATATTTGGAACAACGAGCACAGTGAGATTTCGTCGGCGGGGCCAGGTAAAGATTGCCGCGCCTGTCAGGGAGAGTTCGTCCATTTGGCGGGGCTAGGCCGCCCGCACATCACGTTGTGCGGCAGAAATTCGGTCCAGATTCACGAGCGGCAGCGCCCAGTCGATTTCGGGGAACTCAGCAGCCTGCTTATTCCCCACGGTACCGTGCGGCATAACGAATTCGTCTTGAAATTTTGGCGGGATCCTTACGAGATGACGCTCTTCCCCGATGGACGGGCCATCATTAAAGGGACGGTCGACACGGCGGTTGCGCGAAGCCTGTACGCGCGATTCGTTGGCAGTTGATCTGAGTAGGAGCCACCCGGCCCAATTCATCGCCCGGCCACAACAGCTTGCATCTTGTGCGCATACGTTTTCACCCGCTGGCGAAGCGGCGCTTCCGGGAAAAGCACCGTTTTAGCCGATATCGCAGGATATTTCCGAACATCCTGGGTGCTTGAGACTTCCCGCAACTGGCCAGAGAACTGCACTCCGCCAACTAGCAGTAAGTTCAGTGGAGGCAGAATGCGACCCTATTCGATTTTGAGCACGGTAATTTTGAGCATAGTAATGCTGATGGCAACAACCGTTTTTGCGCAGCAAGCGGTGACTCGCCAGGGTTTTTGCGGCTACGGCTGCGGCCCCTATATTCCTATGGTGACCACACCTGAGTTTTCCTTCCAGCAAGTTTCACCGAACCCGGTTGGCGCGAGCAACGCAACCGCCGGCCTGGTAGCGGGGGCGACGAACTCCACCCTTTCGGAGACCCAGGGTACGACCAGTTCCGAATCTTCGACGGGCGTCTGGTATCAGGGCGGAGCGCCGCTGGTTGGTCCCGAAGTTCGTCTGGCGCCGGAGAGTATTGGACGCGAACGCCACAAGATGCACGACGGCATGATGCACCACGAGGGAATGATGCATGAAGAGATGATGCGTGAGGAAATCACGCATGAGGGAATGGAAAAGCACATGCGTAGTGGCCGCGGCGAAAAAGAGGAAGAGCGATTTGAGTGGGGCTTCTTTGGCGGGGGCTTTGAAAATTCTGCCTCGGAATCCATGGGCCAATCAAAAGGCCAATCAACGGCTGGCAAGAAAGCGTCTCGCACCATCACCAACGACGACGTCAATCGCGAAAACGAAAAGAATGGCGACGTGAAGTACAACGGCAAAACGGAAAAAATCTAACGCTTCGTCTTTGACGGGCGTTTGACCTGCGCCCTTGGCCTCCTCATTATCATGATCGAGGATCATGATCGAGGCGGTCAAGGGCGCTTCCCCGCTCGATTGCTCCCTGAGTTAAAGCGTGTTGTTGCGATCATTTCCCAATCATCTTCATGCTTTGCACAGCGGGCCTCGCACACCGCAATGGAAGCGCGGGCCGTCTGATCGGATGACCCCGCGTTACGAGATCGCATCGTGGATCTTTTCCATTTCTTCGATTCTTGAGCCGGACTTTTGCCATCTTATGGGCAAACTCGAAGCCGTCCGGAAAACGGTCAGGGTCGGAGCTGCAAGGTGTTCGGGTCGAATCCGGCGGGACGGCGTCATTTTCGGCTTAGCAGCAAAGATGTGTCGAAATGGGATTGGCCCCCTTTTTCGGCCAAATCGTGTACGTTCTGCAGACCCCTCGGTTTGCGGGGGATGCGGCTCTACAACCCTTCGTCGGCTACGGTTTTTGGTATCCTTAAAAATAAAGCATCCGACTACGACCTTTAGTTAGGGTCTCGGCAAATTTTTACAACGAAAAGAGTTCGAAGCCGCATCTCAAATACCAGCGGCCGGGGAAAGACGACTTGGCCGATCAAAAGCAACGACAAATTGAAGCAGACGCGATTGAGCAGGCGAAATTAGGGAACGAAGCAGCTTTCGAAACCCTTTATCAAATGCACAAGCGTAGAGTCTATTCGCTGTGTTTACGAATGGTTTCGAATCCTGCGCAAGCTGAAGATTTGACCCAAGAAGCATTTCTTCAGCTCTATCGCAAGCTGGGAACTTTTCGGGGCGAATCTGCCTTTTCAACCTGGCTTCACCGCATGACGGTGAACGTGGTTTTAATGCAGCTTCGAAAAAAAGGTTTGCCGGTAGTTTCGCTCGAGGAAACCCTGGAAGCGGATGATGAGGCTCCCAGAAAAGAGTTTGGCACCAAAGACTTGAAATTGACTGGGTCGATCGACCGTTTGCAGTTGCAGCGGGCAATCGATAAGCTTCCGCCCGGTTATCGAACAATTTTCGTTTTACACGACGTAGAAGGGTATGAGCACAACGAGATTGCGGAAATGGTTGGTTGCTCGATTGGCAATAGCAAGTCGCAGCTGCACAAAGCGCGATTAAAGCTGCGGGATTTTTTGAAGTTCATGAGAGCCGAAAAGGCCAAGATTTCATAGCGAAGCCAGCACCACTTTTGGGGAGAGTTTGGTTATGACGTGCTTAGAAGTACATGAGGTTTTGCCCGATCTTCTCGACGTTCCGGTTGGCGCATCCCTTCCGATCGACTTTGAAAGTCACATCAAAGGATGTACCGACTGCTCCGGACTGGTTTCGGATTTGCGGTCAATCGTGAATGAAGCGCCGCAGTTGATGGCTGCTGACGAACCTTCTCCACTACTGTGGCTGCGCATCGCGGCGCAGTTGCGTTCGGAGGGTTTGATTCGCGAACAAGAGGCTGCGAAAGGCCGGTCACTTTACGGGCCAAGTTCGAGCTATGCGCCGAACTTGAGCTCTGGACCGAGCCTAGTCCGGACTTCACCGCGGCCGAGACGGCCGTTGCCGTGGCTGATTCCAGTTGCTGCGGTGCTGCTGGTTGCCGGAACGTACGTGGTAAAGCATCAGGCTGCGCCGGTGGCCTCAACGCAGAAAGCGCCGGGCGATACAGCGCCAGGACCGGCATCGGCCAATGTCAATACTCCGGCCACGACCGCTACCGAACCAACCGGCGCTTCATCGAATTTGAGCGCCTCGAAGACCTCGAGCGTGAAGAAAAACACTTCGACTCCCGATGCGTCCCAAGTGGCGCAGAATAGTCCAGTCTCGCGGCAGACGATTGAGAGCGCACCCTCCGATACGCGATCCGATGACGAACAGTTTCTCAGCGTAGTCTCGACACGGGCTCCGGCCATGCGAACGACTTACGAGAAACAATTGCAGGCAGCGAATGCCGATATTTCCGAAACACAGGCTTACGTCGACCAGAACCCTAACGACGCGGACGCACGCCAACATTTAATGGACGCATATCAACAGAAGGCACTTCTTTATCAGATCGCACTGGATCGTATTCAGTAGGCAAAGGGCGGACCGGCACCACCGGACCGCAGGGGAGCATTGCATGGCGGGTCGTAGGGACTTTATTCACAGCGAGAGACTGCGGAACACAATACTCCGGAACACAGTAATCCGGAACACAATGGTCCGGAACACAATGGCTCCAAGACTCGTTGCAGTTTCACTTCTGGCTTTCGGGCTATCTGCCGCGGCCTTTGCGCAAGCCAAGCCGGAGAGCCGAAAAGAATACCGCTTCAACGTGAACGCCAGCCCCAACATTTCGGTCGAGACCCAGAACGGCGCAATTTCCGTAAAGCCGGGCAGCAACAATCTTGTCGTGGTAACGGCGACCATCAAGTCAGACAATGTAGAAGTCGATCAGAAGCAAAATGGAAATCGCATTGAGATCGCCTCGCACGTGCTCGAAGGGAAGGGGCAGACTGCGGGCCGAATCGACTACGAACTTCTGATTCCCGTGGGAGCGACCGTGAGCCTCCGTTCCTCGACCGGGCCGTTATTGGTAGAGCGCCTCCGCGGCGATGTCTCGCTCGAAGGCTCCGATGCCGAAGTCAATGTCCGCAACGTCGAACTCGGACACGTGCATGTGCAGACCATGAAGGGGAATGTGACCCTGACCAATGTGCGCAACGGCCACGTGGAACTATCCACCATCAGCGGCGACATTCATCTGAAGTCGGTTAGCGGTCCGCTGGTTCACGCCAATTCGGGAAGCGGCAAGATTTTTTATGACGGCGACTTTAGCGCCAGCGGTGATTACAAGTTTACAACCCACACCGGAGACATTGAAGCGCTGGCGCCCCCGGACGTCTCGGCAGACTTCCGTGCCCACTCCGTTCTAGGGCAAGTACAGAATGATTTCCCTCTGCAACCGCAACACTCGCGCTTCCCTTCCGAAGCCGGACGTTCCTTTATCGGCACCACGGGCAAGGCCGGATCGGAAGTAGTCTTGCGATCCTTCAGTGGTAAAATCCGCCTCAAGCAACGATAGAAAACACCAAATTCAAATTGATTGGCAATCGAGCAAGTTTTGCTTGATCCTGCCTGTCTACGCCCGTGGAGAGCCATGCCGGTTCGCGCCATCGTTTTAGTAGGCTTCATGGCCTGTGGCAAGACGAAGATCGGCAAATTTTTAGCCCAGAGGCTCGACTGGGATTTCGTCGATCTGGACGCAGAAATCGAACGCCGTGAAGGTCAGAGCATTGCTGAGATATTCCGGGATCGCGGGGAGCACGGTGAGAATGGCTATCGCGACGCCGAAAACAGGGCGGTAAGTTTTTTAGCTTCGAGTCTGAACCGCGACACGGTGATTGCTTTGGGAGGTGGTACCTTCTGCTTTCCCCGCAACCGCGACCTTCTGGAGGGTTGGCCGTCGATATTTCTAGACGTGCCGATCGATGAACTCTGGCAACGCAGCCAGCAGGAGGCAGCAAAACGGCCTTTGCGGAAAGATGATCCGGAGAAATTTCAGAAGTTATTCGAAGACCGGCTTCCTGACTACCGCAAAGCTACGGTAACGATCGTAACCTCCGGAAGAGATCCTTCCTCCCTTTGCGAGGAAATTGAGAGTATTTTGCAAGTTCGGGGGAGCGCCCACCCCTCGGCCCAGGCTCAGGTCACCCCAGCACGTTCTGGAACAGGAGAAGCAGAGTGAAACCGAATTCAGCAAGTCGGCTCGCGTCCGTCGTGATGTTCATGCTTGCCACCTTGAGTGGTGTCGCAGCCGTCGCATCCCCGCTCCCTAACGAGAAAGATAAGGGCAAAGAAGCCAAGCGCGAAGGTACCGAAATCGATTCGGGGACGTTCGGAGTGTTTCAGGGTGGCCGTCGCGTCGGAACTGAAACCTTCTCCGTATACCAGACCAGCTATGGCAGCCTAACGCACTCTGAATTCAAGACGGAGAATGCGCCCACAGAAGCTAAACAAAGTTCAGAGCTGCAACTCACGGCGACCGGAGACCTTCGTCATTATGAATGGAAGGAACTAAGTCCCGGTAAGGCGCAAGTGGTAGTCGTGCCGAATTCTGACTTTTTAACGCAGAGGTGGAAAGAAACGCCTCAGGATAAAGAAAAAGAGCAGCCCTATCTATTGCCCGTATCGACGAGCATTCTGGACGACTATTTCTTTGTGCAGCGCGAGGTTCTAGCGTGGAAATTTTTCGGTGCGTCGTGCAAGCAAGATAAGGGCCAGGTGCAGTGCCCTCTGAAGCAGCGCTCGCAGTTCGGCACGCTGAATCCACACCAACACGCTCCTGCAGCCCTGAGCATAGAGTTTTTGGGGCGCGAAAAAGTATCATTAAAAAACGGTCCGCAGGATCTTTTGAAACTTGAGCTCAAGACCGACGCGAGCACATGGCAACTCTGGCTCAACGATCAATACAAGGTCATGCGGATGGTAGTCGTGGACGAGAATACGCAGGTAGATCGCGATTAACCGGATTGCTGGTGTAATCTTGAAATGGCGATCTGCTTCGATGGAAGCTAACGAACCAGATTCACCTTCCTAATGGCGATTATCGATTCCAAGACTAGCCACGTTCTGTTCACGGTTCTGCTGTTCGCCATCGGAATCGGTTTTATCTACGCCGCGCGCCAAACCCTCATTCTTTTCCTGTTTGCGATCATCTTTGCATATCTCATCAATCCTGCTGTGGTTCGGCTGCAGCGGCTGGTTGGCAGGCGAGTTTGGGCAATCGCCATCATCTACGCTCTACTTCTTATAGCGCTTTCAATATTTGGATTGCTCGTGGGCCCTCGTATTGCCAGGCAGAGCGCTCATTTAGGTGAGTCACTGCCAGGATTGATGGATAAGGCAAGCACCGCTCAGCTACCCGGCCAGATTCGGACAATCACCGCAAAGCTGGGCAGCCAGCATCACTGGAGCGAGGACACGCAAAAGCGGATTCAAACTTTTCTGGTCAGCCGCAGAGACGAACTGACTCATCTTGCACAGCGCGCCGGCTTGCGGGTAGCCGAAGCGCTGCAGCATGTTTGGGTACTTATTCTGGTACCGATTCTGGCAATTTTCTTTTTGCGCGATGGCGGCAGTTTTCAAGAAAGCCTTCTGTCACTCGTTCCATCTCGATCGCAGCGCGACTTTCTGGATGACGTACTGCGGGATCTGAACGAGATGCTGGCACAATTCATTCGTGCTCAACTTACACTGGCGGCGCTTTCGTTTGTTGCGTATCTGATCGTGCTTGGCCTGATGCGGGTTCCCTTTGCGCTCATGCTGGCCGCGGTGGGAGGAGCGCTTGAATTTATCCCCGTAGCGGGCCCGCTTATCGGTGGAATCACCATGCTGGCCGTAGCCATCTTGTCTGGTTACGTCCACTGGGGCTTTCTGCTTTTATTTCTTGTTATTTGGAGAATGTCGCAAGATTACGTGATCTCGCCTCGCATCATGGGCGGGAGCGTTGAACTGCATCCGTTGGCTGCCTTGTTCGGGATCATTGCGGGCGGCGAGATTGCAGGAATACTCGGCGTCTATCTATCGATTCCGGTGATGGCAAGCTTGCGAATTGTGTGGCGACGATGGCGAATTTACGCTGAGAAACGCCGCTTCGGCCCGCTCAATGATTCTTTGCCGCAAGGGCTCGGTCGAGGCTAGAAGTCCAGACTAAAAGTCGAGGCCAGAAGAAGAACCGCGGCTCTTGTTTGTTGCAGGACTTGTAACCGAGTACCAATCCGCTTCTGCTGAAAGCTTTCTTGACCGGAACCCGACTTCCCCTAAAAGTCGCTGGTATAAAATCACCATTCACAATGAAAAAGCTTTCTGTAGGAATACTCGGTGCGACCGGCATCGTCGGGCAACGATTTATACAGATGCTCGAGCATCACCCCTGGTTCGAAGTGACGTGGGTTGCTGCATCCGACCGCTCGGAGGGCCGCTCTTACGCCGAAGCAGCTCGCTGGCGATTGAAGACGTCGATCCCGGATGCGACCGCGAAGATGAAGCTTTCCGCGGCAAGACCGGAGGGCGCTCCGAAAGTTATTTTTGCCGCTCTTGATTCCGCTATCGCCCGCGAACTGGAGCCGCAGTTCGCGGAAGCAGGTTGCGCCGTGATCTCCAACTCAAGCGCGCTGCGCATGCAAGCTGACGTCCCCTTGGTAATTCCCGAGGTCAATGGGGATCACATCGCGCTCATCGACGGGCAATCATGGCGCAACACATCCAAAAAAGGATTCGTCGTAACGAACCCGAATTGTTCGGCTATCGGATTGGTGTTAGCGCTTGCACCTCTTCACCGGGCGTTCACATTGGACGCTGTCATGGCGGTCACGATGCAGGCCGTGAGCGGTGCTGGATATCCGGGCGTCGCGTCGCTCGACATTCTTGCAAACGTGATTCCCTACATCGCGAGCGAAGAAGAGAAGATGCAAGAGGAGACACAGAAGCTGCTAGGTACGCTAAATGGCTCGCGCATCGATCCAGCGGTGTTCGCCATGAGCGCGCAATGTAACCGGGTTGCGGTTGAAGACGGGCATACCGAATCGATTTCGATCCGGCTAAAGAAGAAAGCTTCAGCGGAAGAAATCATTTCCGAGTGGCGTCGCTTCACGGCTGAGCCGCAAAGGCTTCGATTGCCCAGCGCGCCGGAACAGCCTGTGATCTATATGGAAGCGCCCGATCGTCCGCAACCGCGCTTCGACTGCGATAAAGGAAACGGCATGGCGACGTCGGTTGGAGGTCTGCGGAAGTGTGGCGTGCTCGATTGGAAATTTACCGTGCTTTCGCACAACACGATTCGCGGAGCGGCCGGGGCGGCTTTGCTCAACGCGGAGCTTCTCAAAGCGAAGGCGTACCTGGAGTGATGCATCCCGCTCACGCCGATTCCGCCACCCGATTTAGGCCTTGCGCGAGGAACTGGCGTTCATGATTGTGATGAAGTTTGGCGGGACCTCAGTGCAGGATGCCAAGGCGATTAACCGGGCGGCGGAAATCGTTGAAGGACGCTTAAAGGAACGCCCTATTGTCGTGGTCAGCGCCATGTCAAAGGTCACCGATTCCCTGTTGGCCATGGGAAAAGCGGCTGGCGGCGGCGACCGCAAGAGCGCGTTAAGAATGGCTCGGGCTTTACGCGAACGCCATTACGAAACGGCCGGGGAGCTTCTGGGCACGGCGTTGTTCACCGAGTTTCACGGCGAGCTCGGCGCCGATTTCGAAGATCTTGATGAATTGCTTCGCGGCATTGCGGCGGTGGGCGAGATTACTCCGCGAACGTACGACTACGTGGCATCGTTCGGCGAAGTGCTTTCGAGCAAGATTGTCGCTGCCGCTTTTGCCGGCCGCGGCCTTCCGGGAATGCACGTCGACTCTCGACAATGTCTGCTGACCGACAACAGCTTCACGCGCGCCATTCCGCAATTTGAAGAGACCAATGAGCGCCTGCTGAAAAAAGTGCAGCCCCTCGTCGATGCCGGGAAAGTCGCAGTCATGGGCGGATTCATCGGCTCGACCCGCAACGGCATCACCACCACCATCGGCCGCGGAGGATCTGATTTCTCCGCGGCAATTTTCGGCGCAGCGCTCCACGCCGATCGCATTGAAATCTGGACAGATGTGGATGGCATGATGACGACCGACCCACGCTTGTGCCCCGACGCGCGCCGCATAAAAGTCATCAGCTTCGATGAAGCGGCCGAGCTTGCGTATTTCGGCGCCAAGGTTCTGCACCCCGCGACGGTGTTGCCGGCCATCCAGCAAAACATTCCGGTCTTCGTTCTCAATTCGCAGAATCCGACTTGCGAAGGCACAAAGGTTACGGCTCGCGCGCCACGTTGCTCCAATATATTTAAAGCCATCGCGGTAAAAAAGAAGATCACCCTGGTGGAAATTGCCGCGCCTCGACGGCTTCTGGTTCAGGGATACTTGAAATCAATATTCGAAGTCTTCGATAAACATGAAGTCGCGGTCGACGTCGTTTCAACCTCAGAGGTGAGTGTTTCGGTGACTGCTGAAACGAACGAGTCGATTCCCGCTCTGGCCGCGGATCTTGCGAAACTAGCCGACGTGAAGTATGAGGGACGCAAAGCCATTGTGTGCCTGGTCGGAGAAAATTTGCGGGACACGGCGGGGATCGCCGCCAAAGTATTTGGCCTTTTAGAGGACATAAAAATTCGTATGATCTCGCAAGGCGCATCGGAAATTAACTTGACGTTCGTAATCGAAGAGGACGCCGCCGCCGATGTAGTCCGCAGGCTGCACAAAGCATTCTTCGCCGAGGCCGACCCGGAAGTTTTTGCTTAGGGAAAGAAGGCTGCCTACAACCAGTTGCTTTTTTCGCGCATGACTGATTTAGCCGCCTGTCGATCAGGGCCTGTCAGTTTCGGGTTCTCCGCGCGCCTTAAGGGGCCGAGGGTACACTTTCCGCATGAACTTTTTAATTCTCGGGCGAGGGAAAACCGGTTCCCTGGTGGCTGAAGTCGCGAGCGCGCGCCGTCACCACACTCGCATTCTCTCCGCGTCTGAAAACGAAAATGGCCGGGCACTTACGCCAGAATCGCTTGCGGATGTCGACGTGGTCATCGACTTCACCACTTCAGCCGCTGTGGTTAAGAACGCAGAAGCGTGCATCAACGCCAGAAAACATATGGTGGTTGGCACCACGGGCTGGTATGACGAAGTTCCTCGCCTGCGCGACAAAGTGCTTGCCGCAAAGACGGGATTTCTCTATGGATCAAATTTCTCGATTGGAGTGAATCTGTTCTTTGAAATTGCAGCGGCGGCAGGCGTAGCTCTCAAATACGGTTACTCCGGGCAACTCTTCGAGCGTCACCACGAACAGAAAAAAGACGCACCCTCAGGCACAGCGCTCACGCTGCAAAAAATATTGCATGAAACGGGCGGCAGCGAACTCGAGATTGTATCTTTCCGCGAAGGCGACGCTGTCGGGATGCACGAAGTGGTCTTCAACTCTCCAAGTGATCGTGTGTACTTGTGTCATGATGCGAAGTCGCGACAGGGATTTGCCGAGGGCGCTGTGCGCGGCGCGGAGTGGCTGGCGGGAAAAAGCGGCTTCTATGAGTTCCGCAAAATTTGGCGTGAACTCTAGAGTAAGTTTCTAGCTTCTTCTGCCGGAGGAAACCGGGCTTTGCTCGTATGCGCAACTGAGCCGCCCCGATCTGCATTCTTTAGGTTGGCTACTCCCCATCCCCTGGGTTACGAGTTATCCTTTTAGACATGCAATTGCGAGGCTGTGGCACGGCGCTCGTTACGCCTTTCTCCCAAGATGGAGCGATCGATGAGACTGCCTTGCGCAATCTGATCGCGTGGCAGGTCGAATCAGGCATCGATTTTCTGGTCCCTTGCGGCACCACGGGAGAAACTCCTACTCTTGCCCATGACGAATGGGTGCGAGTCATTGGGGTGACGGTCGAAGTCGTGGCCGGGCGGGTGCCGGTGATCGCGGGTGCGACTTCGAATTCGACGAGCGAAGCGGTCGCGAAAGCGAAAGAAGTGGCGGCGCTAGCGGGCGTAGACGCTATTCTCACTGCTTCTCCCTACTACAACAAGCCGACGCAAGAGGGGCAGTATCGCCACTTTCGCGCGATTGCCGAAGTGATTGACAAGCCGGTCATACTCTACAACGTGCCGGGGAGAACGTCGGCAAATCTCGAACCAGCCACGGTCGCAAGGCTCAGTGAAATCGCAAATATTGTTGGCGTCAAAGAGGCGAGCGGCAACATGACGCAGATCGCCGAGGTACTGAACGCCGTTCCAGAAACTTTCATGGTTTTTTCCGGGGACGATGCGGTCACACTGCCGGTGATATCCCTCGGCGGAGCCGGTGTCATCTCTGTGGCGTCGAATGAGATTCCGCGTGAGATGGCGGAGATGACACGCGCCGCGTTGAACAACGACTGGGCGGCGGCGCGCGCCATTCATCGCAAGTATCTGCCGCTCATGCAGATTAATTTCATCGAGTCGAACCCGTTGCCGGTCAAAGCGGCGCTGGCGATGATGGGCAAGATCGAGGAAATTTACCGCCTGCCGCTGCTCCCCATGCGGCGCGATACGCGGTCGAAGGTACAAAGGGTAGCGGCTGATGCAGGGTTAATAGCGCGTCCCACGGCTGCGCCCGTGCGTTCGCCTGAATTTTTTGTGTACGAGAGCTGGGCCGCTGGTCCTCACAAGGCGGTGTTGCACCGTGCTACTTGCGGACAATGCATTGCAGGAAAAGGGCGCCCCAGTGGACACGACCCGAACCACTCGAAGTGGCATGGCCCGTATGGCAGCTTGACGGTCGCGCGCGATGCCACGCACCAGATGCCAGGCGTCCTCATTCGCAGCGAGTGCAAGTGCGTAGCGTAAGGCGAACTGGCTCGGGAGGATGCTACTTGCCTGCATCGCCGGGATTTTATTTATGAAACATATCTGCGCAAAGTTTGTTCTTGTGTTCATTGTTGTCGCGTTTTTTAGCGGCCGGCAATCGGCGCCTTTGGAGGCAGCATTCTAAGCAGCGAAATTGCGGCGCTCAAAGCATCAATTGAAGGGCTGGTTGCGGATCGGACGATTGGAAATCGCGACGAAGCTGTTCATCGTTTTCTTGAATTCCGCGCGGCGTTGACCAGCGGCGAGGTGCGTGCCGCTGAAAAGATAGAGGGACGCTGGAAGGTCAACGCCTGGGTGAAGCAAGGCATTCTGCTCGGCTTTCGCCTGGGCGAACTAAAAGACATGTCGGAGGGCAGCGCGCTGTCGTTCGTTGACAAGGATACTTACCCGGCCCGCCACTTTACTCTCAAGGATGGCGTACGCGTCGTTCCCGGAGGATCTTCCATTCGCGAGGGCGCATATGTTGCGGCGTCCGTCATCTGCATGCCGCCAATGTTTATCAATGTAGGAGCGTACGTCGATGAAGGCTCGATGATCGACTCGCACGCTCTGGTCGGCTCCTGTGCGCAGATCGGCAAGCGTGTGCACCTGAGTGCAGCGGCGCAAATTGGAGGAGTGCTCGAGCCGGTCAACGCTTCGCCCGTGATCATTGAAGACGATGTGCTGGTCGGCGGTAACTGCGGAGTCTATGAGGGCACTCGGGTTCGCGCCCGCGCGGTTCTGGGAGCGGGAACCATACTCACCCGCGCAACCCCGCTTTACGATCTGGTGCATGGAGAAATTTATCGAGCCTCCGCTGAGCGACCGCTGGAAGTTCCTGAAAACGCGGTAGTCGTGCCTGGCGCGCGCGCGGTGACGAAAGGAAGAGGAAAAACGGACGGGTGGAATTTGTCGCTCTACACTCCGGTCATCGTCAAATACCGCGACTCAAAAACTGAAACGGGGATTGAGTTGGAAGAGTGGCTGCGTTGACTCAGGGCGCTTTACTTCGGATGTAGCGATAGTGATGTAGCCGTAGTGACGTTGCGGTACTGACGACGAGTGTGGCTTGCTGAAAAAGACGTCTAGACTTGCGCTACAAGAAGACGCGCTTTCGTCTCCAGATGTTTGGTCCGAAAATGCGCTTGCGCCCTCGATCCCCAGGCCCGCACGAAATAATAATTCAGTGCACATCCAATTGCGGAACTGGTAAAGGGGACCAGTCTCGCGAGCCACTTCTCCGCTACTTCAGAGCCCGCCTTGACCGCGATACGCTGAATCACGCGCGGCACGAAGCGATTTACCACTTCCTTCTCGAGTAGTTCGCGGCTGATGTCGACGCCGGCGGCGGTCGCTGCCGCAATCCAAAGTTCGGCTACTTCGCTATCGCTGTTGATCTCAAAACCGTAAATCAGGCTGAGCTTTTGAATGGTGCGCATGGTGATCGTCGAGAGAAGGCCGAGGTCGGGCAGAATTGTGAGGAACCCGCCCATGCCAAATCCCGCGCCCTCCGCCGCAGCCATCTTCATGCCGCCGCGAATCACCGAACTGGCTACTTCGTCGAGGCGCTCGATGGGCAGCGTGTAGACACCCTGAAACGTGGCTAAAGGCAAACCATGCGCGACCCGAAGTTGCATCAGGAAACGGTTGGGGTCAACCTTGATCGTGTCGTAGGCGCGCGTCAAGCCGCCGCGGATTGCGCCTTCCATGCGCCGCCGCATCCATGATCTGTTTTCGCTCTGATTTAAGTCAGCCATCTCAGACTAAGTTTATCAGTGCAGCTTTATCAGTAGACTTTCATCAATCAGCTTTATCAGTACAGGTTGACGGCGCAGGCCGCGACAGTAAGCAGGTTCTTCGGTCGGCACGATCACAACTCGCGCGTGTGCTAGCATCACTTTGACAAATGCCATTAGGAAAATTGCAAATTATTCCGCTGGGCGGGATGGGCGAGTTCGGAATGAACTGCATGGCCATCCGCTACGGCGATGACATAGTGGTTGTGGATGCCGGGCTGATGTTTCCGGAAGCGGAGCTTCTGGGCGTCGATATTGTGGTGCCCGACATTTCTTACCTGCTGGAGAATCGCAGTCACGTTCGCGGCATCGTGCTTACCCACGGGCACGAGGATCACATCGGGGCTCTGCCCTGGATTCTAAGTGAGCTGAACGTTCCGGTCTGGGGCACCGAGTTTACGCTTGCCTATGTCGAAGACAAGCTTGACGAACATCAACTGCTCGATGACGCTACCCTGAATGAAATTCGTCCGGGCCAGCGCTTCAAGGTCGGCCAGTTCACAATTCATCCCCTGCAGGTTACGCACAGTCTCGTCGACTGCGTAGCGCTGGCGATTCACACGCCGCTTGGCGTCGTGCTGCATACCGGCGATTTCAAAGTTGATCCAACGCCGACGGACAATCGACTCTTCGATCTTCACGGCTTCGCGGAATATGGAAAAGAGGGTGTGCTCGCCCTATTGCAAGACTCGACGAACGTCGAGCGCAAGGGATACACGCCAAGCGAGCGCGCCGTGCATCGCAAGTTTGAAGAAGTGTTTGCAAGAACTGAGCGCAGACTTTTCATTTCCTGTTTCTCATCTTCGATTCACCGCATCAAGCTCACGGTTGACATGGCGCGCGAGCATGGCCGCAAAATTTGTTTCATTGGCCGGTCGATGAATAGCTCAAGCGAGATTGCGGAGGATTTGGGCTACATTCAGATTCCGGACGGCATGCTCATTCATCCCGGAGAGATGAAGAACTTTCCTCCCGAAAAAGTCTGCGTACTTATCAGCGGGACCCAGGGCGAGCCGATGTCGGCGTTGTCGCGCGCCGCAGTCGATAACCACAAGCACGCGAAGATTGAAAAAGGCGACACCGTTGTCTTATCGTCACGCATCATCCCGGGTAACGAAAAAGCGATTTACCGCGTGGTCGACCACCTGTTCCGCCGCGAGGCGTTCGTTATCTACGACGACGGATCGTATCCTCCGATTCACGTCAGCGGTCATGGCAGCCAGGAAGAACTCAAGCTGATCATCAACCTGGTGAAGCCGAAGTTCTTCATTCCCGTCCATGGAGAATACCGGCAGCTCAAGCTGCACGCCGAGCTGGCCAGGTCCATGCACGGCGCGGTGGGCCAGGTATTGCTGCTTGAAAGCGGCGATGTCATGGAGTTCGACGAACTGGGCGCGCGCAAAGCGGGCAAGATTCCGGTGGGCCGTATCTGCATCGATTCCGGCTCGCGCGGCGATGTGGTGGAAGACATGGTCATCAAAGACCGCCGGCACCTCAGCGAAGACGGCTTCGTTCTGCCGGTCATCGCCATCAACAAGCTGACCGG